>JAPLGH010000122.1 GCA_026390285.1 Caldisericota bacterium | reverse complement strand
TGTGCTGGGCTACGCCGACATTGAGGAGATCAATCTGCTGCAGGGAACCCCGTCGGGCCGCTTCGGGAGACGCACAGCTGGAGAGCCTCCTCACAAGCTCATGTTCGGCACGGCAGGCGGCAAGGTCTCCCTGCAGGTCGACGGCCATACGAATCCGCGCGACCTGCGGCGGTTGCTCAAGGGGATTGCTGAAGACAAGTTCAGCACAGATGAGTGACCTAGGTGACAGGATCGTCAACGCTGAACTGCCACGCCCACCGTGGAACCTCCGGGCAGAAGTCTGGATGCTTCACATTGCATTGCCAATGTCCGGAGGCAGCATATGGCCTGAGTTATTTCGGAAGTTGACATATTTTGAAGGTTTGCTATACTAATAACAGAAGAAGGTAGCCTCGCGCGGAACATTGCTCGCGTTCATGGCGGACTCGTCTGCTCGCTCCGAGGTTGCCTTTTTCGCATGTCCCAGGAGAGAGCCGAACGATGAGCCGCATACGAAAAGTACTGCTTGCAATCTCCGGTGGTCACTTCCTTGTCGAATGGTACGCCGCCTTCCTTCCCCCTCTCGTTCCTGTCTTCCGCACCCGTCTGGGCTTCTCTCTGGCCGCCGCCGCGGCACTTGGTGCCAGTCTCCCCATCGTCTCGGGCCTTGTCCAGACGATCTTCGGCCTGCTGTCCGACCGCATGCGGCATGCCAACGCGCTTGTCGTCGCCTCTTCCGTTCTCGCCGCCGTCTCGCTGGCACTACTGCCGTTCGCCCGCAGCTTTGGCTGGCTCCTGCTCATCTTCACCGCCATCGCCCTGTCGCTTGCAATGTTCCATCCGCAGGGGGCCGCCGGTACGAGCCAGTTGTCCTCGACGAATAAGGGCCGGTTCATGTCCGTCTTCAACTTCGGTGGGTCCATGGGTTCCTTTGTCGGCTCGCTGACGGTCATCCCTCTCTTTGGACTCCTGCACCTCGAGCGCTTCTGGATCCTGGCCATCCCCGGCATCGCGCTGGCGTCCTTCCAAGTCTTCGCGCTCCCACGGCAGGAAGACCCCATGGTATCCACAAGAAACGGCAACAGCGGTCGCATGACAGATAGTCCTGCGTTCAAAGGATACCTCATGCTCGTCGCCAACTCCACGCTGAGCGCGATGATCTACAACGGCGTCACGATCCTGCTGCCCCTGCTGTTCCAGGAACTCGGGTTCCTGCCGGGAAAAGCCGGCGTCTACCTTGCCGTCGGTTCGCTCGTGGGCGCGATCGCCAATGTCATCGGGGCCGAGCTCTCCGACCACATCGGCCGCAGGACGATCAACCTCATCGGGGCGACAGGCGTGGCCGTGACCCTCCTCATGTTCGTCCTGACCGGGTCGACCAGCATCGTCTGGTTCCCAGCCATGTGCTTTTTTAGCTGCTTCACATTGAGCTCCAACATCGTCTTCGCGCACGAACTGGTCACGAACCATCGCGGTCTCGTCTCTGCGTCCATCATGGGCCTCTCCTGGGGCATCGGCGGCAGTGTCGTCATCATCCTGGGTGAGTGGGCGCAACACACCAGCATCACGTCGGCGTATCACCTGCTGCTCGGCGTTGCAGCCGCCCTGATCGTCCTCGCCTTCCTTCTGCCCACACGCCACGCACTCAGGGCCGTTCTCAAACCCGTCCCTGCACAAGAACAGGCTTGAGTCGCCGGCTGCTGCAGCTATCTTGTTGATACACAACAGGAGGCACATATGCAGGCATGGATCGACCGCCTCGACGACTACGACGAAGAGCGATTAAGCGACGTGTTCGCAAGCCGCCGGGAGTTCCTTCTGGGTGGGCTCGTTCCCGGCGACACGGTCCTCGTCAAGCCCAACATCCTGCAGGAAGCAGAACCCGAGCGGGCGCTGATGACCA
>JAPLGH010000112.1 GCA_026390285.1 Caldisericota bacterium | reverse complement strand
CGCTCTTCACAATCTCGTCAACGGACTCCTCCCACTCGTGAACGTCCATGAACTGAGTGCGCGTATCGGATGATACCAGCTTGCTGCTGCCGAGTCGACCGAGCATTCGCCGCAGTTCAGGCTGGAAGACCATCACCAGCAACAGCGGCAGGAACGATGTCGAGAAACTGTGCAGCCAGCTGAACACGCTGTTGAGAGCAAGCAGTCCTGTCTTGAGACTGACCCACTCCACGCCGAACACGAGTACGTAGTAGATGACAAGACCCTGGGCCAGCTGCAATGCACGCGTGTTCGAGATAAGTCTCAAAACAGCGTAGAAGAGAAGAGACGTCAGGGCGACGTCGATGACGATTGAAACGCCTCGTCCTGGCGTAAGATTCACAAACAGGTCAGTAAAGAACTTCTCCAGAAAGATCATATCACCTCTCAGCAACAGCGATCATGCGCTTGGACTCGGGTCCAAACCGCGATCCATCATAGTCACCGCACCAGCGTTGAGGCCGCAGCCCTACTGCTTTAAGCAGCGCTGCCAGCTCAGCCACAGTATACATGCGCAATACGCGACGGTACTCACGACGCTTCCCCTCACTCAGGACAACACGCCTCGTGGAAACCGTGCCATCGATCACGTCGAATCGTCGCTTCTCAAGAACCAGTTCGTGCTCATGTTCGTGCCATTCTTCGGGAACGAAGTGCTTCACGATATACTCACGGTTCTCCACGTCGACGATGACGTGACCGCCCCGCTTCGTGTGCTCCGAGATTGTTCGCAGTATCTGCCGGTCACCGGCTTCGCCGTAGTAGCCAAACGAGCTCCAGAGAGAGATGCTCAGATCTGCTCTCACCTTGAGTCTCATGACACGACTGTCCGCTGCGAAGAACTCGGCCTTCAGCCCGAGCTCTGCAGTTCGCTCGCGACACACGACGATGTAGTCCGCGTTCATGTCCACACCCGTCACCCTGAAACCGAGTCTCGCAAGCTCGATGCTGTGTCGCCCAAGGCCACATCCGACATCAAGGACGGCGGCTCCGGGAAGTACTGCACACAGCTCCAGGAGCTGCTGCACCTGGCGCCTGGTTCGGGCTGGGTCCACCGTCTCCAGAAAGAGGCGCCTGTAGGTATCGTCAAAGTACTCCTGTGTCCAGTCGGCGGTCATCATATGCACAAATACTAAGGCATCAGGGCCAAAATGCAAGCCGAAAGCCACTCTTGGACTTACCTTCACTCAGGTCTTCCTTGACAACATTGTCGACTCCCGTAGCATGTTGCCATGAGAATCTGGCGATGCATCATGTCCGGCATCGGCAACCCATACGAGAACATGGCCACGGACGAGGCGCTGTTTAACGCCGCCTGCAAGTCAGGCGTTCCAGTCCTTCGCCTCTATGGGTGGGCGCCTGCCACCATATCCCTTGGTTTCGCTCAGCGGGCTTCAGAGGCTCTCGACTTCGCCGAAATTGAGAAGAGGCATGTTGCATGGGTCCGACGTCCGACGGGAGGCCGAGCCGTACTCCACGACATGGAAGTGACCTACTCGGTGTCCGTTCCGCGGTCGGATCCTCTCTACACCATGGGGCTGGAAGCGTCATATGAGTGGATCTGCAGGCCCATTATTGTGGCTCTGCTGAGTGTCGGAGTGTCAGCCGCACTCGCTCCGCATGGCTCCACCGGCTTTGTATCCCCATCGTGTTTCACGGCGCCAGGGACCACTGACATCCTGACTCGTCAAAGAAAGATTGTCGGCTCGGCACAGATGCGAACGCGGGATGGTTTCCTCCAGCACGGCTCAGTTGTTCTGAAGAATGACCTGGAGAAACTCTTTGCTGTAATTCGGACATCCCAGCCAAACACGCTCGATGCCGCGAGGACGGCCTCTCGCCTGATGACGAGCGTCAGCGACGAGGCTCACCGGACCGTTTCGTTCGACGAAATGGCGGACGCGCTGGTTGCAGCGTTTTCTGCTGCAGAAGGAGTCCGGCTGCTTCCCGATTCCATCACTGCGCGAGAGGCACTCAACGCCTCAGAGATCGTCACCGGGAAATATGGCCGAGAAGACTGGAACGCTTTGAGATGAGGCGAATCATGGTATAGTTTCATGATTATTATTTGACTCGTCTGTCCGCAGAGACAGACTTGACCGAGGAGTGACAGAATGGGAAAAGAAAGCAAGATCAGACAGGAGCGTAAGGCAGGACTTCTCGAGAAGCCGGGGACGCATCACAAGGACCGGTTTCCCATTGTCATGCGAGTCGTTGCCATCATACTCATCGTGACGATTGCCACTTGGGGATTATTCTTTGCAATCAAGAGCACGACCGGGATGATAGCGTATCAGGTCGGCACCGAGAAAATCCTTCAATCCGACATTACTGCAGGCGTTCAGAACTATATCGATATGTACAAGCAGTACGGAATGGATCTGACGACTGCGGAGAACGCCGGCACACTGAAGTCCGTTCGCCAGAACGTCATCGACACTTCGATCGAGGAGGAGCTGTTTATCCAATACGCCAAGTCCAAGAACATGAAGATCGATGACGCAAAGTTGAAGACCGCTCTCGACACAGAAGTCGGCACAGTCCCAGCAGCAGTTTGGAACGGACACTCAGGGATTCACTGACGCCGTCATCGCAAAGTATGGCTCGATGGACAAGTTCAAAGCCACGGTGCGCACTCAGATTCAGCCATATGTCGAACGGCAGCAGCTTGCTGACGCGGTGACTGCGGAGATCGACGCAAGCGTCACCGTTTCGGACGCTGACGTCAAAGCGTACTTCGCCTCTGAGGGACGTGTCAGCGCTGACCATCTCCTCATCATGGTAGACACTGAGAAGGATTCTGCCTCGACCATTGCCGCGAAGAAAAAGGTGGCCCAGACCGTCTATGACGACGTTGTGAAACAGAAGGCCGAAAACGCTACGTTCGATTTTGCCAAGTACGCACAGGAGAAGGCGGCCGAACTCAACAATAAGACTGCTGGATATGCTCGCTACGAGACGCTCGGCTTCTTCACCAAAGGCCAGATGGTCAAGGAATTCGAGACGGCCGCCTTTGCGGCAAAGACGGGCGACATCGTTGGACCCGTCCAGACCGAGTTTGGCTTCCATATCATTGACAAGATCGCTCAGGAACCCGTCAGCACAATCTACGATACTGCCGAGACGGTGAAGGCAGCACATGTCGTCCTTGGCTTCGGAACTGGAGACCAGACGACTGGCGCAGCGGCGGCCGCGACCCTTGCAAGCAACGTGTATGCGGAGCTCCAGAAGAGTTTGTCATTCAAGACCGCGATCACGAAATACTCGACGGATGCCGATGCCAAGACGGGAGGGATCCTGGACTACTTCTCGAGCGTGGGTGACGCGACCCGCTTCGACGAGCTCAAGGGTCTGAAAACCAGCCAGTACACCAAGCCCTTTGTCGACGGTTCTTCGTACGAGATCGTCCAGCTCCTGGACCGAAAGCCCCTCGTGAAGGCAACCCTGAGTGACAAGGCAACGTATGACAAGGTGAAGACTGCTCTCGAAGACGAGCGCAAGGCGGATGCAAAAACCGCACTCGTGACCAAACTCAAGACGCAATTCCCTGTCCGCGAGGGTCAGTGGTCGCGTATCACCAAGTGGTATGGCCGCGGTGTCGGCAAGGTGCTCGGAGCAATTGGACAGTGGATCGTCAAGGCCACGGGCAAGGGAACGACCACTACTCCGCCGGCGACGAACGTGCCAACCACTCCATCAGCTCAGTAACGATGCTTGCGAAAGGCCCGGTCGAATCGTCGAGAAAACCCACAATGCCGGCGCGCCTGAAGGTGCGTCGGACGCTCTTCATCGTTGTGGCTTCGCTTCTGATGTTCACGCTCGTAGCGGCAATCGTTGCCGTCCCCGTAGTACGCTCTCGCGACGTCGCTTTCTATGTCAATGGCAAACCTGTCACCGAGGAACATGTCTCGGCGATGATTGTCGACCTTCCGTTCGATGCGACCAGCGAGTTCTACAACACACGAGTGGATGTTGCAAACCCGTCGGACCCAAAAACGCAGTATCTTGTTGCGGGGTTGAAGACGGCCTCCATTCAGCGACTCATTGTCATGCACGCGCAATCCGAGGAGTCTCTCCGACTTGGAATCGTCGTGAGTCCATCGGCCATCGACGCTACCGTCGAGGCCTATGTGAAGGATCACGCCTTGCCAGGCGACTCGGTCGGGACAGAGAGACTGAGGTCCCCGGACATGCGCTCGTACATCGAGCTCTGGACCACGTCCAAAGCTTATGAAGAGAGCCTGACAAAAAACATGACAGTCTCGCCGGACGAAATCCGGGAGTACTTTGCCACATGGGGCTGGAACTACACGGACGCGGCAGGACGCCGGCTCACGTTCGAGCAGGCAAGCACGCGGCTGGCAATAGACGCTTTGGCGAACAAGAAGTTCCAGTTGATCCTGCAGAATCGGGCGCAGTTTCTGAAGAAGGAGAGCATTGCTGTGAACGGCGATACGCGCTACAAGGAGTTCACGAGGTGGTGGGACATCATGTTTGGCGTTCAGGTCCCCGACTCGCTTCAACCTCTGGAGGTCGACACAGGCTCGTGACACACCCACGAAGAGAGGCTCCGGCTGGCCCGGCTGCCTCCGAGAACACGAAGAGTGCCAGCCCAAAGACGAACCATCCGCCTCGCAGCAGACGCTCCAGAGGGGACAACCGACAGAACAGTCCTCAGGCTGAGCCTGCGCTGACAAAGTACAACGAACTTCTTCAGGACATCCAGGACGAAACCAGCTACTTTCTTCCCGTGGATGCGGTGAGCACAGGCACACAGAGATACCTTTATCATCTGGGAGACTTCTCGGCAGCAAACGCCGCGCAGATGCAGCGATTCCTTGACGACAAGCGCGAAGTGCTTGCACGACTCGAACAGGGAAGGCTCAGCAACAGCGAGCGCCGCTCAGCGCTTATCCTTCACCCCTATATGGACAGCTTGTCTGTCCTGATTGAAGGCGGATATTTCGGGGACACTCTCTGGCAACTGCGCAACGCCCGACGGGGCCTCTATCAGCTGCTGTATCTGACAGAGATCCCCATGTACATCCGTGGAAAGGCCCTCGTTCGCCGGCTCGAGGAGTTGTCGACGCCCCCGACCGCTCCTGCCGGACAAATCCAGCTACGTTCTGGCTCTCACCAGGAATTAGCTCTTGAGGAATTTCACATCATTGACCAATACCTCCACTTTGCGGAAGACAGGGCCAGCCGCTTCGATGACAAGCAGGCTATTGCGGAGCGTATCGTCAAGGCGCGCCAGTATATGAACAGGCTGGAGTCCCGCCTTGCCAGCTTCACCAGTACCGGCGACTCTGCACGGGATCCAGTACTCTCCAT
>JAPLGH010000020.1 GCA_026390285.1 Caldisericota bacterium | reverse complement strand
GCCAGTCCAGTTTCTCCAGGTACTTCTGAATGGTCGCGCGCGGGTCTAGAAGCGTCTTGAGGTCACGCAGCTTTCGGTGTTGCTCGCGGTACAGGATGTACGCCTTGGCCGTCTTATGATGGCGTGACTCCATGAGCGTCTGCTCGACGAGGTCCTGAATCTGCTCGACCGTAGCGATGTCGTCAGGGATCTGGGCGACGATAATGCGCGTCAGGCGTTCCGGTTCGGTCTCATCAAGTTCATTTGTAGCCTTGCCTGCCTTTGCAATGGCGATGCGGATCTTGGCTTGGTCGAAGGATACTTTCTCACCCGTGCGCTTGATGACGTATCGCATACGTATCGCCCCCAGTTACTGCTGATGGTCTTGACCCATTGTACGCCGGATACTTCGAACTGCTGCGCCCTCATCAGGCACGCGACTATTTTACGATGGTGTGAGAGTGCGTCAAGTATTGTGAAGATGCGGCTTGGGGGCTTGACAAAACCAGAATAGCTGTCAAGGGAAGGACATCCCGTTCTGGATTGCCTACTTGAGTGTGATGATGTGCAAATGGGAAAGCGGCTTGTTCTCGATCTCGGTCTTGACGGCGGCGACGAGGCTCTTGTATGCGTCCCGGGATGCGAGTGCCTGCTGGGGCTGAACTTCCTGATCGGAGTAGCGCGCCAGATAGAACGCTGTCACGAGGAGGTCCAGACAGGACGCGACGGGTTCGGACCGTTCACGAGCCCGGATCACCAGCTCTTCAGGGGTCTCGCCACGGGCGAGAGAGAGATCAAGGTCTTGAAGGGAGGCAATTCCCATATAGAAGAGGGCGATGACGGCTTCGCGGGGGTTCGCGACCAGCAGGGATTCGTCCAATGATGCCATCCGGCGAATGGAGGCGGCAACGCGCTTTCGCTCCTGGGAGTCGGTGATACTGCGCAGAAAACCGAAGCGAGTCTCGAATGCGGCCGTCGAGAGGATAAGGACGACGGTCACAACGATGGCAACGGCAGCCATGGAAGAAAAGACGGCGACGACAACCTGCAGCCAGGCAGGCACAGCGCGTGTCACCTCGCGGAGTGCCTGGTCGATGGCAGCAGGCTGCTGGGCGCGGGCAAGATCACCGATTTTGCCCAGCTGCTCGTACAGCTTGGCCAGCGCCCCTCCTCGCGGCAGCTGCCAGCTGGAAGCCAGGACGACCACTGCGACGGCACCACCGAGAATGAGCAGCGCGGGCATCAGCATGCGCAGGACATGAGAGACAGGGCTATGGGTCAGCAGCATGAGAAGGATGAGTCCAAGAACCAATGCCAGCAATCCGAGGACAAGGGGCGTAGCCCATGGCAGTATCGTGCGTTCGAGGCCGTGCAGCCACAGCTGGAGCATCGGGGCGACGTAGCGGACGGGGTTTTTCGACGGTAGCTGTCCATTGGTCACCTGGTCCGGTTGTTGAGGTTGTTGAGGCTGCACGGGCGCCGGTGCCTGTGGAAACAGAGCGTGCTGGACGAACGTCGCCAGTGGACCCTGGGCGGGAGAGCGGCCGACAGGAGAGGCACCGGCGATGACGACGAGCAGGAGAAGACCGATCAGTATGGGGAGAAGAGGACGGAGGCCGCCGGCATGAAGGGCCTCGCGACGGTTGGCCAGCAGGCCGGCCGCGGCCAGGACTGCCAGCCCGGATGGTGCGATCCAGGGAGACCCCTGACTGGTTAGTGCCGCGGCGATGGCCAGTGACACGGTCAGTGATGCGGTCTGCCGTGGAAAGCCGCGTGACGTGACCAGCGCACACGCCGCTGCCGTCAGTCCAGCGAAGATGGCCGCCAGCGTGATGGAGGCAAACACCAGATCGAAACGGAGCGAGCGCAATGTGAGAGCCAGAAGGGTGGCTAGTTCGCCGTTTGCTGCTCCCCAGGCAAGCCAGGTTGGCCAGACGCGCCGTGAGAGCACTGCACAGGCGAGAGCCACGCATGGCAGGGCCGCCCACCAGAGGGGAACGGTGGTGTGGGTGAACCACCACGCGAGCACACCAGCCACAGCTGCCACTGCGAATCGTTCCGGAAGGTGCTGCAAGTGGAGACGGGGTTCGGTCATGTCAAACCCCCGACAGGACGCCGAGTGTGTCGTTGAGGCCGATAATGGAAAGGTCGACACCTGCGTCGCGCAGGACCTTCTGGGCGGACCGCAGACGCTCGATCTGTTCGTAGTCTTGCATGAAATAGGGAGTCTTGTGCTCGCCGTAGTGTCGGAAGCTTCCCTGCGGAAACAGGGCGATGGACAACCTGGAGAACTGCGCACGCATCCGAAGCAGCTTCCCAATCTCATTCTCGGTCATTTCCTGCTGGACGAGAAACAGCTGTGAACGTGGTGGGATGGCGAATCTCCGGGTCTGCAGGTAGTCCAGGAAGACGGCTCTTGCTGCATCGGGCTCGATGACTGACTGGGCACGCGCGAGGAGAGACAGGCACTTGACCAGATGAGCACTGCCGTTTCCAAAGCCACTGCCCAACTGCTCCTTTCCCAGAACGATGATTCCAAAGGGCAGATGGGCATCGTTGGCGTAGTTCGCAATAGAGCCCGCGACCATTGACAGGTAGTCTTCGAACGCGTCGGTATCGAAGATCGGCGTGTGGCGAAGTGTCAGATTGAGCAGAATCACGACGGTCTTGGATGCGCTTGGGCTGAAGTCCTTTGCATACAGTGCTCCTGAATGTGCGGTCGCTTTCCAGTGGATGCGGTTCATGGGGTCGTTTGCATACGGGTGGATCCCCATAAGCTGGCTCGTGTCATAATTCGGGGCAAAACGCACGCGCTGGCCGTCGAGCGGAGACGTAAGAGTGATGCGGAGCCGGGGAAAGGAGAGCAGCCGGGGAAAGACGATGACACGCTGTGGACTGGAAAACACGCGGGACAGCGAGAACACCCCGAGGGGGTCCTGGACGGCTACGATTGTATCGCCTATCTGATACTCTCCCCGCCGATTGGCTTCAAAGAAAACCATCAACCCGAGATGAGCGCGTCGCTCATGTTTCTTGACCAGATAGGGTGGCAGGCACAGCGAGACATCATATTGCAGTGGGTTCCGTTCCCCAG
>JAPLGH010000123.1 GCA_026390285.1 Caldisericota bacterium | reverse complement strand
GCGCGTGCGACCATGGAAGGGTCCCTGCTACAACTGCGTGTTCTCCTCCGGCATCGTCCCCGGCCGCGAAGAAGAGATGTCACAGAAGCGGCAGGCTCTCGCCATACTGCCCGCCTATGTCGAGGAAGACAAAATCAACGCCATGATCCAGGTCGGGTTGTCTTCCGACATCGCGCCCATCGCGAACATGGTGGCCAAGATGGCACTGGTGGAGCTGTCACGCGGCATCGAGACTGGAATGACCACGGTCGATGAAGACCTCGCCTCGGATTTCTACGTCTGGGCGAACCGGCGCGAGGAAGCGTACGCAAATTGGCCGCGCATGGGGTTCAAGTGGACACATCCGAGCATCCTGCGGTGGTATGGCGCTCGCGTCAACCGTGATCCAGACTGCCTGGTGTGCGGTGGCCATGTGGAAGAAGAAGCAAAACCCTGACACTATCATCGAACACGACCAAGATGGCCCACCCCGCGGGGTGGGCCATTGTCATATCCTGCATACAGGACACGTGCTAGAAGAAGTCGTTGCGATCGTCCACATTCGTGTTCAGGAAGCGCAGCGCGATGAACAGGACGCCGAAGACGATACGAACAATGAGCCAGATGACACGTCCGGCCACCGCCCAGCCGCTCAGATCTCCCTGCGCGCGCTGGTCCGGGACATTGGCCCACACGTCGCTGAACAAGCCACCCCGGTTGCGCTCCTGAGAGCGCATTGCTTCCCACATCGCTTCGGCCTCAGCCTGCTGTTCACGCGGGTCCGACGCCGTGTTTCCCCACTGCGGGTTCCACGTGGACCGGGGCCGTGCGCCGGCCGCCGGATTGCCATACACAGACTGTCCGTGGCCGGTGGGGGCAGCAGTCTCACCCCTGCTCTGCGACGACGCACTGATCTCGGCGTCATATTGCTTCCGTTCCTCGGAGTTGCCGACAATGTCGTATGCCGCATTGACCCGTTCCATCATGAGAGCCGCACTCGCGTCGCCGGGATGCAAGTCCGGGTGGTATTTCTTCACCAGGACCCGATACTGCGATCGTATCTGCTCCTGGGATGCCGACGGGCTTACACCCAGAACCCCATAGAGGTCCTTGTCAGGCGTCACTGTCCTCGTCCTCCGGGTCCGCCGGAAGCCCAACCGCTTCGGCCAGGTTGCGTTCCCGGGCAGCTCTCTCCACGTCACCCATGGCGTCATATGCCATGCTCATGGCGAAGTGGAGCTGTGCCCGCACCTCAGGATCGGGTGACATCACCTCGAGAGCTAGTCCCTGCTCATACTGTCGGATGGCCTGTTCGTGTTCCCCCGCGGCCTCCGAGACGTCTCCGACCGTCCGCATCGCCTCAGCCTCAAGCACAGTGTCACTGCACGAATGGGCCAGCGAGAACGCCCCCATGGCCTCGCTACGCGCAGACGCCAGGTCCTGCTGCGCAAGACTGACCTGTGCGAGAGCAAGCAGAGCGTTGACCTGCCCGGGGCAGTTGTCCATGGCACGTGACACCTCGAGAGCGCGACTGTCCTCATACATCGCCTTTTCCCAGTCTCCCAGCTCCGCGTACATGGCCCCCAGATCGGACGACACATGATAGACGAGCTCGGGGTCGGGCTCCAGCCAGGCTGCGAGTTCCTCGGCCTTCCTGGAGAACCTGATGCCGCGCGGGATGTCCCCCGTCTGCGCCGCTATCGGTCCCATATTGGCATACAGCTCCGCAACTTCTTCAAGACGCGACTGTTCCTCGTACATTCTTGATGCTTTTTCCCAAAGCTCCAAAGCGCCAATAACCCTGTCATCAGAAGCAAGCGACGCGCCCATCTCGTCCAGAAAGCCTGCGACGTCACCATCTGGAGGTACCAGCGCTTCGACGGCGCGTACAAATCCCTGCAGGTCCTTGCGGTTCGCTTTCAGCAGGGCGACCACGCGCTCTTCGATCGTCTGACTTTTCCCGTCACGCATTTCCGTCTCCTTTGGGGTCAGCTGGTACATACACGTCATGTTGGTAAGTTCGTCACTCCAGCCGGGCCAACACGCCCACTATTGTAGCAGAACACCTGACCAGAACCATGACCAAGTTCCCGGCAGGCGTCGGTCACTTTTCTCAAATCGTCCTCCTGGTTCCGCAAGGTGAGCGGATGATGCGCCTCTCAGCCGGCGACGCCGCCTGTCTCCTGGACGTCCACCACGATGGCTGTACAGTTGTCAGGTCCTCCACAAGAGTTGGCAAGGTCCACCAGCCGGTGCGCTGTCTCATCCGGAGATCCTCCTGTCAGGCCAGCCTTGAGGTCGGATTCAGAGACTGTACCCCACAGACCGTCCGAGCACAGGAGGTACCGGTCGCCACCGACCAGCTCGTCCGACACGACGTCGACCTCGACCCTTGCCGCCGTCCCGACCGCCCTGGTCAGGATATTCCGTTCGCTGACCGTCCTCGCATATGCCGGATCCAGGAGTCCCTGGCGTATCATGTCCGCCGCCATCGTGTGGTCCTCCGTGAGCTGCGTCAGTACGCTGCCCCGAAGACGGTAGCACCTGCTGTCACCGACGTTGCAGACATACGCGCGCTCAGCGTGGGGCACGAACGCCACCAGCGTCGTCCCCATGCCCGACAGTTCCTCCGACGAACGCGACAGGCGGTAAACAACCACATTGGCTTCATGGACTGCAAGCCGCAGGCGCTGTCTGGTGTCTTCGGCCGACAACTCCCGCGAGGACCATGCCGCAACGAAGGTCTCTACGGCCGTGCGAGAAGCAACTTCTCCTGCCCGTGCTCCGCCAAGACCGTCGCAGACGATATAACAGGCGCCCTGACGCTCGACATCCTTGCCTTCCTGCACGACGGCAAAGCTATCCTCGTTCGTGTGACGCTGTAGTCCGATATCGCTCCAGCCCGCTCCGATGACTCTCATGACGACCTCCTGACTGAGTATATCCACCCCTGTCAATAGTCACAAGTCCAACAGACTCGTCATGCACAAACTGCTCCTGGACAGCACGGTCGTGTCGGTCGGTTGATCCTCATACTGCTCTCTTGTACGGTAGCCACAGAAGGGGCTTTTGCTGTCAGTCATGTTCAGCGGGCGTCCTGAGCTACACCTGCGACTTCTCCACGGGCAGCCGGAGAATCGTCTTGATCCTCTCTGGTGCGGTACGGTTGGGGTCGCTGAGGTATACCTCGTGGTGTCGGCCTCGCGTATGGTAGCCGTTCCCGGTCATCCAAGCACGCATCAACTCGATGGTCGGGC
>JAPLGH010000085.1 GCA_026390285.1 Caldisericota bacterium | reverse complement strand
GCACCTGTACCATACGTGTTGCTCCACCGCACGTCGCCCTCTGGGCTCAGACGTGTCACCAGCAGCCCGCCAGCCAGTGTCCCTGCGACGACGAGATCGCCGTCTGGCATACGGACGATACCCTTCCCATATGCGTCACCGTTGCCGCTTCCTCGGAAGGTCCGGGCCCAGGTCGACGCAGCATCCACGTGAACCACCGGCGGCACAGCTGCAGCAACCAGGCCGAGGACGAGAAGCAGACAGACGCTTCTGCGACAGTGCAGATTCAGATGTGCGGAACAAGTTCGCGGTGTTGCAGTCCTCAGGCTACACATACTCCACCCCCTGCACCGATCTCCACGCTCAGACGCTGCCTCGCGTTGCCAGCATGCTAGCAGGAATGCCGGGGCGATGCAAGCAGTAGCGTGACGCCGGCGCTGCGCGCGCTATACTGGCGTGACAGCGTCCTTAGAGGAGAAATGACACACCCACAACAGTTGAGCGTTCGCAGTGTGCAAGAACCGATCCGTGTCAGGCGGCGGGAATCGCCATGAAGCCAACTGCACTGCACGTCACTGCACGGCAGGCTGCTGACTTTGCATTGGCGCGCAACGGCATCTCTCAGCCATTTACTGAACCGCTTGCAGCCGTCCGCGCCATGGTCGCCGTCCAGGCCCAGTATGCCGCTTCCATACCACTTGCCATCCACGCCCGCTGTCCGTCGGCTCCGCGCACCTGGACCGACCGTGCACTGTCTCACGACCGATCCCTCGTCAAGACGTGGTGTCTGCGTGGCACCCTGCACGCGCTGGCGGCCGAGGACCTCGCCCTCATGGTCGGCTCATTCGGCGAACGGTACCACCTCGCAGTCGAACGCGTCATGCTTCGGATGTGTGACATGGACACCGTCGCGTGGCATCGCGTCGAACAGGACGTCCTGCATGCACTCGCAGGGGGACCGCTGGACCGCACGGCGCTCCACGAAGCTGTACCGCGGCTCCGCGACGTGCCCTGGTCCGGCTGGGGTGAAGACGTGAAGGGGCTTGCGTACCAGGGAGACCTTCTCATGGTCGGCAGCAAGGGTTCACGACCCGTCTTCGCCCGTCGCGACATGTGGCTGCCAGACTTGCGCTTCCGTCCCCGCACGCGCATCAAGTCGCTGGAGGAGCTGCTGGTCCGCTACCTCCGGACGTTTGCCCCAGCGACGCTCGGCGACTTCGCCCACTGGACAGGGTTGCCTGCGGCTGTGGTACGCGACACAGCCACCCGGGCGGCCAGGCTCTTGGTGCCCACAACTGTCGAGGGCCGCGGCTCGCCACTGCTGGCCCTTGCAGAGGACGCAGACGTCCTCAAGAAGTCCCTGCCCGAGGCTCCAGCAGTCACCCTCCTGCCCAAATTCGACGCACTGCTCCTCGCATGGAAGAATCCATCGCGCGTCCTGGACGGCGGAGACCATGCCGCCGTGTTCCGCCCAGCAGGGCAGATCGAAGCTGTCGTCCTTCTGCACGGACACGCGGCAGCGACCTGGCGCGTGAAGCAGGGAGCAAGCGCAATGCACGTCACGGTCGCGCCCGTCCAGCGCATAGGCGTCGTCGCCCGGCGACAAGTCGAGTCCGCATTCGAATGCCTGGCCCCGTGGTCAGGCGCCCGCAACACAACGGTGACCTGGCAGGACTGACTTAGTGGAACAGGCGCGCGATGTTGCCGACCAGGATGCCGACCCAGAAGAAATCGGAATCGCTCCAGATAGTGTTCAGCGTGTTCAGTGGGGACCCAAGCAGCGGCAGCAGCAATACCGGCAGGATACTGATGATGACGCCGTTGGCGAACCCGCCCATGACCGCGCCCTTGCGTCCACCCGTCGCGTTGCCAAAGACGGCAGCCGTCGCACCGGTGAAGAAGTGCGCCACGAGTCCAGGGATAATGACCGGAAGGTGCAGCACCTGCAGGAGAAGCATGCACAGGAAGCCAGCGGTCAGCGACGACAGGAACCCGATCATCATTGCCGTCGGAGCCCTTGGAAACACGACAGGAACATCGAGCGCCGGTATGGCGTTGGGCACGATCTTCTCCCCGATCCCACGGAAAGCGACGGTGATCTCAACCAGGATCATGTTGACACCCGCGATGATGATTGCCATGCCGGCGGCGAACGTCATAGCCTGCACAAATGCGAAAACTAGCGGGTGCTGGGTGACGCCCAGCGTGTCCCTCACAAAGGCAGGACCCGCCTTGAGCGTCACCACTACGAAGAGGACCAGCATCAGTACCCCCGCGGAGATCAGCGAATCGCGAAGAAAGTCCAGCCCTTTGGGCAATCGCATGTCCTCGGTCGACTGAGTCTTGTCGCCAAACCACTTGCCCAGCAGACCGGCGACGATGTAGGAGAGTGATCCCCATTGACCTATGGCAACCTCGTCATTCCCCATGACCTGCCGCGTGAACGGTTGAGTCAGGGCAGGCATGATGGTCATGAGGATGCCCAGGATCACGGAAGCAACAACAGTGACCCAGATGCCGGACATACCAGCGGCCACCAGAACCGCAACCAGCACAGTACCCATGTAGAGCATAAGATGACCACTGAGAAAAATGTACTTCCACCTGGTCACGCGCGCCAGAAAGATATTGAACAGGAACCCAAAGATCATCACCCATCCCGGTTGGGAACCCAGGACTTTGATCGCGATCACAACCATCGCTTCGTTGTTGGGCAGGATCCCCTGGATATGAAACCCGAACTGCAGCATCTGCGTCAGATAGTCCAGCGACCCGATGAGCGTGGCAGCACCGGCACTCAGCACCAGCAAGCCGACGATCGTCTTGACCGTTCCCATCAGCACTTCGCTGAACGATTTGCGCAGGACAACCAGACCGACGAGTGCGACCATGCCGACCAGCACAGCAGGCGTCCCCAGGAAGTCCCTAATGAACTGAAATACTGATTGCATGCCTTTCTCCTTTCCTCGTCAGCGCCTGCAGACTGTCGACACCCAACCGTGCAGCGTAGCTTCCATTGTATAGCAGGTGACGCTCCCGGCAACCGCCAGACGTTTAGAGAACGAACACTCATGAATCGATTCTGTGGACACTGCTATACTTGCAACAAGACTCAGGCAGAGTCTTACTCTGGAATGGAGGGGTACCTGCAATGACAAACGAAACCAAGCACCGCTCGATTTTACAGGACATCGCTCACCGCGCCATGCTCGAGGGGGGGTTGCTCCCTGACTTCTCGCCCGAAGTGCTGGCCGAAGTGGACAAGATCCAGGAACCGGCTTTGGCCGGTGACGCGCCCGCGCATGACCTCCGGGCCATGCCATGGTGTTCCATCGACAACGACGACTCCATGGACCTCGACCAGCTGACGGTCGCGGAAGCCAAAAAGGATGGGACCATCAGGATCCTTGTTGCCGTGGCGAATGTCGACGCGCTTGTCAAGACTGGATCCGCAATCGACGACCACGCAAAGACCAACACCACGTCGGTGTACACGGCCGCTGAGAAATTCCCCATGCTTCCCGACAAGCTGTCTACAGACCTCACGTCGCTGAACCAGGATCAGGACCGTCTTGCCGTCGTCGTCGACATGATCGTGGCCGCCGACGGCACCGTGCAGGGATCCGACGTCTATGAGGCTGTCGTACGTAGTCATGCCAAACTGGCGTACAACAGCGTCGCAGCATGGTTGGAGCAAACCGGACCAATGCCGCCGGTGGTCGGCGCCGTACCCGGCCTGGCTGACAACCTGTCACTGCAGGACAAGGCCGCCCAGCTCCTGAAGGGTCATCGCCATGTGCTTGGAGCACTCAGCCTGCAGACCATAGAGGCAAAGCCGCTGTTCGAGGGCGACACGATCAGCAGTCTCCAGGTGCAGGAGAAGAATCGGGCCACGGAACTCATCGAGGACTTCATGATCGCAGCAAACGGCGTTACCGTGCGGTTTCTCTCCGCTCACAAGTTCCCCTCGATCCGCCGCGTGGTACACGTTCCAAAGCGCTGGGACCGGATCGTCGAAGTAGCTGCCGAACATGGATCCAAGCTTCCCGCAGCTCCTGACTCGAAGGCGCTCGAGGACTTCCTGACCAGCGCGAGAACGGCAGATCCCGTAGCGTTCCCCGACCTTTCCCTGACGATCATCAAGCTCCTGGGGCCCGGCGAGTACTCTGCAGAACTGCCGGGATCAAACGCCGAGGGGCACTTTGGTCTGGCGGTCCGGGACTACACGCATTCCACCGCCCCCAATCGCCGGTATCCTGATATCATTACCCAGCGCCTGGCGAAAGCGGCGATTGCGAGCAAACCCGTGCCATACAATATGGACGATCTCACAGCCCTTGCAACACACTGTACCCAACAGGAAGACAACGCCAACAAGGTCGAACGGCAGATCGAGAAGTCCGCCGCGGCGCTCCTGCTCCAATCCCGGATAGGAGAACAGTTCGACGCCATCGTCACTGGCGCTGCCGACAAGGGAACGTGGGCACGGCTGCTCACCGTGCCGGTTGAAGGCAGGATCGTCCAGGGCTTCGAAGGACTGGACGTCGGCCAGCACACACGGGTCCAGCTTGTCTCGGTCGATGTCGACAAGGGATTCATCGATCTCAAGAGGGTCCACCGCTAGGAACGGGAGATTGACCATCTACTGCATGGACAGGCTGCCAGCCATACATTGCCCATGCAGTAGAAGAACATTGGCCACACAGCAAACGATTCAGCAGTCAACTAACAGGAGCGTGCCAAGCCGTTCCAGTACGTTGCGGCCAAGCCATGGTATCTCATGATGCAACTGCATCGAACGCGGATGGAGCTGTGACCGCAACCATGATCCCCGCGCCTTCGGGAACGCCAAGCGTGCTCTCTCCGATGACAAACTGGATCTACGCGGCCAGGTGACCCCGAATTCTAAACCGCTCGATGAACTTCAGCAGCGCCATCAGCAGTACCGTATCGATGGGAAACATCACCACATTCTTGACGATGCGGGCCGTAAGCAGAACGACAAACGCCTTTCCATACATCATGCTGAGCCAAAGAGAGTTCAGCAGCAGGTTGATCAGGATCGCGATCAGTGCACTTACGATGATCACCCTTTTCAGGGTTACAGGCTTCTTGTACAGAAACAAGCCATAGAGTGCCCCTGAAATCAGTGCGTTTAGCGTGAATCCCGGGAAGAACGGACCGTTGGGCCGAATATAATAGCCCAGAACATCACTCAGAACACCCATGATTCCACCAACAACGGGCCCGTACAACAATCCGCCCGCGGCGAGCGGCAGGAACGCAAAGCTGATTTCCAGTACGCTGGAAATGACCACTTTGAGAAACGACAGCACAACACTGACTGCAACCAGCATGCCCGCCACCGAGATGGTCGAGACGCTCTTCAGCTCGTTTGTCGAAGACTTCATGAACCACAGTAGCTTCTTCACTGAAAATCCTCCCTTTATTGGCGTATGCCACATAAAGAGAAGACTCTCTTGTGGCAACGGAATGCGGAATAAGCACCGCGAATCTCCGTCCACAGCTTTCGTTGTGTGCAGGATTCTTCGTCCAGCGGCAACTTCCCGTCCGACTGGCACTTGACGCGCTTACTCCTACTTTGC
>JAPLGH010000057.1 GCA_026390285.1 Caldisericota bacterium | reverse complement strand
GCGACAAGGGTCCGCAGGCCAAGGACGTCACGATCAAGTAGTTCTCCCCCTATACTGAACCCAATCAGCCCCCAGCGTACGCTGGGGGCTTTCGTTTGTCTCTAGATGAAGTAGTTGATGTGGCCCTGGTCGGCGTCGCCCAGCATGGTCGCCACGCCACCTTCTTCGATGCCGTCGATGAGCTCTTCGCGGTGGATGCCCATCAGGTTCATGGACATGGTGCAGGCGATGAACTTGCCACCGCCGTCGAGCACGGACCGCATCATTGCCTCGACCGGAGTCACGTTGTACTTCTTCATGAGTCCCAGGATCATGCCCGTGCCCATCCCCATCATGTGCATCTTGCCCAGGATGAGGTGTGTGGCGCCGCGCGGCATCATCATGCCAAACATCTTCTCGATGAACGTCTTCTTGATGCGGACATTCTCATCTTTCCGCAGGACGTTAAGACCCCAGAAGGTGAAGAACATGCTGACCTTCTTGCCCATGGCCTGAGCGCCGTTCGCGATGATGAACGCCGCAATGACCTTGTCCAGGTCGTTGCTGAACACGATGATGGTCGCGTGATCGTCCGCCCTGCCGGAAACGACGGTGACTCCCGGTGTGGCCGCGGCCTGAACGGGCTTCCGCAGTGTGGCCGTGACCAGCTTCCCGCGCTGTCTGTCCATGACTTCCAGGCCCTGTGCCTGGGCAAAGGCTGCGACGTCCGCGTAGAAGCCGGGGTCCGAGGCGGTGACCTTGATCATGTCACCCGGCCCTGTCGTTGCGAGCGCTTCTTTCAGCTTGAGCAGGGGTCCCGGGCACTGAAGGCCACAGGCGTCGATCTCGACAGTCTTCGCCGAAGCTGCGGTGCGTGGGGCCAGCAATTCTGCCTTCGTGGCACACGGCTCTCTTGTGCTGGTCTGCTGATCATCTGCTTCGCGCTCGGGGCGGGCGGGCTGTTCTTCGATACCGTGTGTCACGGCAGCTTCCCAACTCGTATAGCCTCCAGTTAGGTTGGCCACCTGGAACCCATGCTGAGCCAAGATCCTCTGCGCGACGTACCCACGCAGGCCGACTTTGCAGTAGGTAAGGATGACTTTCTTTCCAGCGGGCAACTCCCCCAGGTGATCGCGCAGGACCGAGAGTGGGATGGTAACAGCCCCGGGGATGATGCCACAGGATGTCTCTTCCGGTTCACGCACGTCCAGGAGTGTCGCACCTTTCGCGAGTTCTTCGGCCAGGTGCTCTGTGTCGACGGTGGGCGCCAGGTTCTCGAGATCATTCTGGGCCACAAAGCCCACCATGTTAACCGGATCCTTGGCGCTGCCATAGGGTGGCGCGTAGACGAGCTCAAGGTCGGTCAGGTCATCGACGGTTGCGCCGAGACGCATGGCCGTGGCCAGGACGTCGATACGCTTGTCGACGCCGTCATAGCCGGCGGCCTGAGCACCAAGCAATTTGCCCTCCGGGCTGTAGAGCAGTTTGATGTGAACCGGGGTACTCCCGGGGTAGTATCCAGCATGTGAACCCGGATGGATGGTAATAGTGCGGAAAGGGATGCCCAGTTTGGTCAACAGGGCCGAGCCGGCACCAGTGGCACCCGCCGCAAGATCGAACACTTTGACAATGGAAGTCCCCTGCGTGCCCTTATAGACATCTTCATGTCCCGCAATGTTGTTGGCAGCGATGCGTGCCTGCCGGTTGGCCGGGCCCGCCAGCGGGATGAGTGCCCTGCTCCTGGTCACGAAGTGTTCGACCTCGATGACGTCGCCGATGGCGTAGATGTCGGGATCGCTGGTGCGCAGGTGCTCGTCCACCAAGACTCCGTGGGAGCTGCCGATCGTGAGTCCAGCGCGTTCGGCAATCTGCGTGTTTGGTCGTACACCAATAGAGAGGATGACTACGTCTGCCACAAGCTGCTTCCCACTGGAAAGTGCCACCGTCAGTGTGCCATCCGCATTCTTTGCAAACGACTTGACCCCATCACCGAGGTGCAGGTCCACGCCATGGATCTGTAGTTCCTGATGGGCATAGGCGGCCATGTCAGGGTCAAGGAACGCCAGTACCTGTGGTAGCATCTCGACCAGTGCGACGTCCACCTTCTGCTCTCTCAGGTTCTCAGCGACTTCGACACCGATGAACCCCCCTCCGACGACGACGGCTTTCCTGGCACCGGCATGCACGGCCCCGATGATGCGGTCCATATCAGGGATGGTCCACAGCGAATAGATTCCGTCGCTGTCGATACCCGGGATAGGCGGGCGCAGTGGAGAACCACCAGGAGACAGGACGAGCTTGTCATATTGGTCAGTCGTTTCAGTCCCGGTGGCGACATCCTTCACGGTGACCGTGTGTGCCTGTCGATCGATACTGGTCACCTCGCGCCCCGTCAGAAAATCGATATTGAACCGTTCCTTCATCGACGCCGGCGTCTGGACAAGCAATTGGTCACGGTCTTCTATAACACCACCTATGTGATAGGGAAGCCCGCAATTGGCGAAACTGATGTATTGTCCTTTTTCGTAGACGATGATCTCCGCTTTTTCGTCGAGGCGGCGCAGACGGGCTGCGGCCGAAGCTCCCCCGGCATTTCCACCAACAATGATGACTCTCACCTATTCCTCCTGTTTTTCTGTGTTCTTCGTGTCACAACTTCACGTTCGTCATGAGCATGCCGAGCTTTCATGAAATCGATCATTAATAGTTTGTGATTATGTGCCACGAAGTCAATGCCACAAATTGACAACGATGTGTAAACACCATATTGCGCTCTTGTATCAAGGTGTCCTGCTGGCCATACTGATGTCATGGCAGAGACTGGTATGGACAACATGGCCGTCGACTCAGACCGAGAGACATTCTTCACATGACGCACCTTGGCATCGTCTGGCATCCGGAGATGTTCCACGGGCGCGGATGGCGCTCCAGCGGATTCGACGGGTGGTACTTCAAGGTTGTCGACCCTTCAGAGCAGCACGTGTGGGCGATCATACCGGGCATCTGGATGGACCGCGACCCGGCCAGGCAGTATTGCTTCATCCAGTTCCTCGACGGACGGACTGGCCGCACGACGATGCACCGCTATCCCACTCAGCGGTTCTGGTCATCGCGCGAGCGCTTCGACATCGCAGTCGGCCAAAGCCGCTTCAGCCTGATGTCCGTGCACCTTGACATTGACGACCCGGATCTCCACCTGTCAGGAGACCTTCAATTCACACAGACACAGGGCTGGCCAGTCCGCCCGTGGGCGCCAGGAGCCATGGGACCGCTGGCCTTCCTGCCATTTCTCGAGGGGTATCACGCTATTACAAACGTCGACTCCCGTATCGTGGGTTCTCTCGTCGTCGATGGAGATGAGATTGACTTCACCGGAGGGCGAGCCTACATGGAGCGGGATTGGGGCAGTGCCTTTCCTCGTGCGTGGGTGTGGACACAATCCAATCACTTCGACGAGGACCATGTCTGTTTGACTGCTTCGATCGCAGACATCCCACTGGCGGGCAGAGTCCTTCGGGGGTTCATCATTGGGTTCCTCTACCGGGGCGAGTTCTACCGATGGACAACGTGGAACGGGGCGCGACTGGTGCACTTCGCGTATGACGACGAACACGCCGAGTTCACGGTGGTCAACGGGAATCGCGTCCTGGAAGTATGGAGCGGCGGACGGAGCGGCATGGGTCAAGTCTTCGCTCCTCGGGCCGGGGCCATGACCAAAATGCTTGTCGAAGAGCTGAACGCTGTCCTCCAAGTTCGCCTGATCGAGCGGCACGTGCACGGAGACGTCCTCTTGTTCGAGGGCCGTGGACGAAACGGCGGACTTGAGATCAGCGGCGACATGGTTGCCATGGTAGGCACACCTGAAGTGCACACGGTCCAAGGTCTAGCCCGACCATAGGGACACGGCGCGAGCAGCTGGCCTCGATTGCGGCGGCGCCAGATTGCAGCACGCGCTTTTCTTCGGACGCGAAATAGCCGCTGATGCCGTATTGCTGATGATGTAACCTTTGAGTCGTGCTGGCCGTACGCAAGGTGAACGCACAACACGCGCGGACGTGGAATACAACGGCACAGGGATCCATGTGCCCGCCCGCTGGGAGGTACGAGATGAAGGGACTGGCCGTCTTTCTTGTGGTTGCTCTTCTGGTCATAGGGGGGCTATATACAACAGGTGTTTTCTCAGGCAAGACATGGTGGCAGCCCAACTCCGGTGATCAGCCTGCCCCTGGCGACGTCATGACCGAAGACAAGTCCATCGAAACGCAGGGCGCGCAGAGTGCACGGGTCGAGCTTCGGATGGGCGCAGGGAAAGTGAACGTGCAGGGCGGAACTTCGAATCTCATGGATGCAACCTTCTCATACAACGTCCCCGCATGGAAACCGATTGTCGACTATGTCGTGACGAACAGTCAGGGAAACCTTCTCGTACGCGAGCCCAGCGGCACCTACTCCTTCACCGCCAAGTACCGATATGACTGGAACATCCGGCTGAACAGCTCGATGCCTGTCGACATGGAGGTGAAGACTGGAGCCGGGAATACGAGCCTGGACCTCAGCGATATGATGGTCCGCACGCTGATTGTCGACGCGGGGGCCTCCAGCGCATTGATCAAAGGCTCCCCGAGGGCAATGACGTCCATGGACGTGAAGACGGGCGTGGGGTCGGTCAACATCGACCTTACGGGTGACTGGAAGAACAGTGCGACTGTCCGTGTCGACGGTGGAGTCGGCAGCATCAAGCTGGTCGTCCCCAGGAACGTCGGGGTCACGGTCGAAGCCAAGCGAGGGATCGGTTCGATCAGCACGCCGGGCTTCACACAGGACGGGAATACGTACCACAACGCGGCGTATGGGTCCAGTGCCATCACGCTGAGCATCAACCTCAATGTCGGCGTGGGCTCGGTGAGCATCACCCAGGAATAGCAGAGCCTGATTGCAGGCGACTGAAACGGGGCATGGGAGTATTACCTGTGCCCCGTTCTGCATGCCGCATGCATGCGGCTGTCGTTCCCGCGCCCCTCCTCTGTCGTTCCGGCGAAGGCAGGAACCCACTCACTGTCGGTGACTTCACGAACCCGCTATACTGAACCGTGAACGTGTCGTAGATAATTGACATGGCTGTACAGGAGGTCGCATGCTCTTCGATACTCTGGTGGAAATAGCGCGTGCACTGAACCGGGCTGGCGTTCACTGGGGCGTTGGCGCATCCGTACTCCTGTACTACCGCGGCCTGGTCGAAAAGCCGTACGACATAGACATCATGATTGATGAGGCAGACGCAGACATGGTTGCTGCAATCCTTGACGGTATGGGAAGTGAAACGCCCGGTGATTCCGGTAGAAGCCTGTACTCGACCAGCCGGTTCTTCGAATACGTGGTCGACGGGACAGAAGTCGACATCATGGCCGGACTCGCCATCAAGCACACAGAGGGTACGTATGTGCTTCCCTTCGACGACAGGTCGGTCGCGATGACAAGGACCGAGAATGGCGTGACAATCCCTTTCACTTCCCTGGAAGACTGGTATGTACTCTACCAGCTGATCCCGGGGCGGGAAGCCAAGGTGAAGCTGATCGAGGAGCATCTGCAGAGCTGTGGCATTGCCGATCTACCAGTTCTCGACCGGGCGCTCGCCCGCGAATTGCCCCCACACGTTCGCGCACGTATTGAGCGGCTAGTGGCATCCCGCAGTCATCCGCAACACTAGAGGTCCGGCCCGATCTTTGGAGAAATGACGACGCTGGACTCCTGCTTTCGCCGAGAGCACCCCTCGCCTTGAACAGAAAGGCTCGGGGGGGAGTGACGGACCAACCAGAACCACATTGCCGATCAGTAGTGGCGTGACAGAGTTGTTGTCTCACCGGTTGACCGCAAGACAATTGCGACTATAACAGGAACTAGGTGGTGGCCCTGGGACTTCGCGGTCAGAATGCGGGTACAGTGCGGGGATCAGGCGTGCATTCATGCAAGGGAGGTGAGAACGACCTACGAGTTGGAGCAGTGACCGTACCGGTCTGTTGTATGGGCCGGAAGATTTCGTCCACATTCCCGATGAAGCGCGAGTTTGTGACTCATGCAGATGCTCTGGCAAACAGAGAAGAGGAGGATTTATGTTTGGCAATGCGAAGAGGATTCTTGCGCTTGCTCTAGTAGTTGCTATGACGGTAGCACTCGTTTCCGGCTGCGCTCCAAAACCAAAACCCGCGGTTGCATTGGTTCTGTGGGGATCGCAGGATGACCAGGCGATGCTGCAGACGATGGCCGACTCATTCAAGGCAGCGCATACAGACAAGGACTATACCATCACGCTGGGTGTCTGCGGTGAAGATGTCGCCAAGGATACTGTTCTGAAGGACCTGGACGCCGCTGGCGATGTCTTCGCCTTTGCGAGCGATCAGATTGCTGCGCTGCAGAGCGCGGGGGCTCTGCTGCCAGTCACCATTGATACGGATGCCATCAAGGCAGCTAACTCGCCTGCCTCGGTCACTGCAGCAACGGTCGACGGTCAGCTGACGGCTTATCCATCGTCCGCCGACACATATTTCTTGTACTATGACAAGAAGTCCCTGTCTGACGCAGAGGTCGGTTCTCTCGAGACCATCATGGGCAAGACCCTGCCGACCGGCGTCACCAACTTCGCAATGAACCTGAGCAACGGCTGGTACATTGCCTCGTTCTTCTTCGCCAGCGGCTGCAAGCTGTTTGGCGACAGTGGTGTCGACCCCACGGCCTGTGACTTCAACGGTGCCAAGGGTCTGGCAGCCGGCCAGTACATGATCAAGATGGCTGCTGACAAGAAGAAATTCGCGGACTACGGCGCCAACTACGACTCCACAATGTGCCAGAACTTCAAGGACCGCAAGCTTGCGGCGGCCGTTTCCGGAACATGGAACGCCACGAAGGTCCAGGAAGCCCTTGGCACTGACTACGGCGCCACCAAGCTGCCGACCATCAACATCAACGGCAGTGACGTCAACATGGGTTCGTTCGCCAACTTCAAGCTCTACGGCGTGAACTCGCACACGAAGGCCGCTGAGGACGCCATGGCACTCGCAGAGTGGGTGACCAACAAGGACAACCAGCTGTTGCGGTTCCAGACGCGGAGCTTCGCCCCGACGAACGTGACGATTGACACTTCGACTCTCTCGTCGAACTTGGCTGTCGCCGCTGATGCGCTACAGGGCAAGTTCGCGACTCTCCAGGCGTCTATCAAGCAGATGAGCAACTACTGGACACCTGCCGCGGCTCTTGGAACGAGCATTGGCAACGGCAAGACGACCAACGCCACACTCCAGAAGGACCTGGACG
>JAPLGH010000118.1 GCA_026390285.1 Caldisericota bacterium | reverse complement strand
TCCCGCGATCATGTGGGCTGAGCACAACCGAATGAAGGCGACGCGCGATGTTATCGACAAGACGATCCGGGGAGCACCGGATGCCATGCCCTATACGCAATTCGCACAGGTGCTGGCAGGAGCCTTTCAGCACTGGCTGGAGACCTTTGTGCAACATGCAAAGAAAGAACAGGAGATTCTGTACAACGTAGCACTTGACCTGTTATCCGAAAAGGACTGGCAGGATCTTGAGCAGGAATCCCAGGAACTGGGGTTCTTCGCACTCCCAGGGGAGGAGAACCAATGAGCGATACCAGTTGTGATTTGTTTGACGGTATGGACCTTGACCTTCTGCTTGCACTGTTTGATACGCTGCCCGTCGACGTCTCGTTTGTGAACGCGGACGACGAGGTGACTTACTTCAACCTGCCTGCCGCCGGGCGCATCTTCCCGCGCACACGGTTGGACATCGGCCGCAGGGTACAGCGCTGCCACCCGCCCCAGAGCGTCGACAAGGTCCAGCGGATCCTGGACGACTTCCGAGCCAAGAAGCGTTCCTCAGCAGATTTCTGGCTGGAACTGGGCGGCAAGTTCATCTACATCCGGTACTTCGCCGTCTACGGCAAGGACGGCGCCTACCAGGGGACCCTCGAAGTCTCGCAGGACTGCACCGCAATCCGTGCCCTTGCGGGTGAGAAGAAACTCGAGGGCGATTCGACCGACTGAGGCAGGTCGGACAGCTGACACATTGAACGCCCCCGCTTATGCGGGGGCGTTTGCGTTCCAGGCGATGGCCTCTGAGGACCGCCAGTTCAACGAGCTTCAGTCATGCCTTGGTGATGTGCGCGTCCAGCCAATCGGCCGCGAAGGTGAGGACCTGCTCCTTTGCGCCGTCCGGCTCATGGTGAATGAAGTGGTACAGTCCAGGCCACAGCTTCAGTGTCACGTCACCCGACACGCCTGCGGCAAGACGCTTCGACCCTTCGGGCAGTGCAACGACATCATCCTCCCCGTGCATCACCAGCAGCGGGATCTGGATCTCCCCGGCCCGCGCAAGTGCCTCTGCGTTGGCTTCGCCGATGACGGCCGCCAATCCGACGGTGATCTTCCTGTACACCAGCGGGTCCGCATCATACGCGTCCAGCACGCCGACATCATGGCAGACCTTGAGTCGATTGGGACCCATGCCGTTGCTGACAGCCATGGTGGGCACAAGGTGTCGCAATGTCCTGACCTTGTCCATGGCCGCGGCTGATGCCGCCGGCATGACAAAGCCACCGCTGCAGAGAATGGCGCCCGCCAGCCGGGGATGTCTGCGCACAAGATATGCGGCACTGATGGTCGAACCCATGCTGAAGCCGTACAGAAACAGTGGCTTGCCGGGGAAATATGCCCTGATCTCGGCACAATATCGGTCCAGGTCGTCCATGAAGTCGTCGAGGCGCGAAACAAACGCCCGCCTGCCCTCGGACACGCCGTGTCCCCGCAGGTCTCCGGCTACAAACGCGTAGCCGCTGTCCACAAGGCTCTGTACGATATCCACGTACCGGCCCCCATATTCACCCAGGCCATGTACCAGGGCGACCACGCCGCGCACGTCTCCCTCAGGCGTCCACACGCGGGCGTAGAGGTTCAGGTTGTCTTTGCTGTGGTACCGGAACTCATCTTTGTGCATCGGTGCCTCCCGGGCTTCATGTCATCGCTTACGGTAGTATACTCCCGTGATGTACCCGCGAGGATCTGCGTCATACCATATCGTCGCCAGCACGATGTTGAAGTCCCTGGACCTGCCCCTGCTCCGTGTGGCCCAGTCCCCGGCAAACGCATCCTGCTGAAATGGCTCCAGCCGCACACTGTGATGATGCTCATGCTCAAGGGTCATATTGCCCTCGAGAATCATGATCAACCTCCAGAATCCTGGCAGTGAGGTGAATTCCGATTCCACTGAGTCGACACGAGCCGAACTGATCCGCCAACAGAAATCGCCGCGACTGTAGACAGCATTCGCCGGGAAGATCCCGATTTCGATGGTCGTCCCTCCGCTCCATGTACTGACGTGTTGATGCTCCCGCCGCACCAGCTCCACGGCATACGCCATGTCGTCCCGCATCACGGAGTATCTTGCCTCTCTGCCGCACCACAGACCACCGTTCGCATCGCTCACGCTCCTGTCAATTCAGTATACCACGGCAGGCGAGTTCGCGAGGCTCCCGGCCTACATGTGCAACTCAGGCGGGAAGGGCGATGTTCCTTGTGTCATCCCAGGGCCCTCCTATACTGCTGACAGGAATCCGGGAGGCCTCTATGGACGAACTGACTCTTCTTGTGCACCAGCGGCTTGTGCTCCTCCATGCCCAGGCATCGAGCCTGCTTGAAGCCATTCGTGCGTTGGATATGTCCGCCCATCTGATGTGGGTGGACGGAAACCCGTTTCCCGGAGCCGACGGATGGATACGTGCGCCATACCCCATACCGGTCATCGACGTGAAGGGGAAGGGTTCCATCGGGTACGATCCAGCCGGAGCATTCTTCGTATTCGCCGTCCCCACCGCCGAGGCCCGGGCGGCAAGTATCGACGAGCTGTCAGACTGCTTCAAGGACACTGCGGTCCTTGGCGCCGACAGTCTCAAAGACTACCGGTCCGACCACAACAGGGCTGTCCAGTCAGTCGTGGCGGCGGCCCATGACGGTGAAGTCGCCCTGCTGGTCATTGTCCGCCTCGGCCTGAAGACGGAAGGCCTGCTCCGACTGTTCGAGCAGGCAGCCCTGATCATGGCGGGCAGGCTTGCCTCGATCCTGTCGGAGCTTCCGGACGCGTCGAGCACCTGATGCCGAGCCAGCAGAGCGCTACGACGGTGTCTGCTCAGCTTGCGCACGCAAGCGCAATTCAGCGCGGACAGCCTCGATGTCGTGCGGCACCAGGATGATAGCACCCACGAACAGCACGGCACACACGGCCCACGTCGACGTGCAGATGACGACAATAGCCGTCCGCAGGTCCAGCCTGACGGCGATGAGGCCTGCGACAAGCGGCGACAGCGCCGCTCCCACACTTTCAACGAAATTCTGGATGGCAACGGACGTACTGCGCACTTCAGGTAGTGTCACGTCACAGACCGTTGAGACGACGTTGGGTGACGCAAACGGGACGAAGAGGGCTGAAGCTGCGAGCATCACCAGAAACGTGGTCTTCGCAGTTACGGGGACGTTCATGGTGACAAAGAACAGCACGGTGCCAGCTATGACGCCGACGATACTCACGATGAGACGGCCTCGCGTGGTCCTGCGGAACAGGCGGTCCCCCAGTGCCCCGGCAAGAGGGTACCCTGCCGCCAGCACCAGGATGGCGAT
>JAPLGH010000173.1 GCA_026390285.1 Caldisericota bacterium | reverse complement strand
TGTGGCGCCTCGCGGAGGCGCCGCGCATCCAGGGCACGTTTCACTTCCCCTCCACCGTGCCCCGCGTGCTGCCTGAACCGGGCATGCTCCGGCTCATCACTGTCCACGTGCGCGACTATATCAACGGCATCGACCCAGCCCAGGCGCGTGCACGTGTCCTGCCTCCCGTGGCATCGGTGCCGACACAGCTTGCTCGCGAGCACGGCCTGCTCGAGGGCCAGAAGGTGACCCTGCGCAACACGCTGGGTTCGCTGGATGTGCGCCTCCATCTGGACAAGAGCATCGCCGCGGAGACCATCGTGCTGCCGCAGGGAGTGGAGGGCGTCAACCTGCTCGTGGCTCCTGGACTCACGGCGAATGGCAACTCCTGCATCAACGACACCTGGGTCCTGCTCGAGTCCGTGCAGCAATGAAGCGACAGGACAAGCCTGTGACCACGGCGCCCACCGCAAAGGGCTCCGTTCCCCCCACCAACCAGGCCGACCCCGCCCACGAGGTCATCTCCTACGCCGTCGCCGCCCTGGCAAACGCCTATGCCGAAGCACCAGACAAGGCGAAGCTGCTGCCGAGGCTGACAGCCGCCTCCGTCCGTGTCGCCGCCCTGACAGGACGTACTGAAGCCGAGGAGCAGCTTGCCCGCCTCGCACGCATGCAGAAGGAAGCCACCCGCCTCGCGGAGGAGCACCTGGAGCGCAAGAAGCAGCTCTCGTCTGCAGCCGTGGCCCTGGCCCCGTCCACTGACTGGAAAGACACGTGGTCGACGCTGGACAAGCTGATGCACGAGTGGCGCCTGACCGGCTGGTCGGACGACACAGCGACTGCCCCCTTCCGCACGGCGTTCAACGATGCCGTCGCGAACTTCACGCGAAGGCAGGAGCAGTGGTTCGACGAACAACGCATGCGCGGTGCCCCCGTCCACGAGTACCGCGAGTACCTGTGTACGCGCGCCGAGCTGCTGCTGGACGAAACCGACGACACGATGTGGGCAGCAGCGAGCGAGCGCCTCAGGCAGCTGGTCCAGTTGTGGAAGAGGGCAGCCCGGCACGAGGAAGACCCGACGCCGTCGGCACGCTTCTTTGCCGCCCAGCGCGCCTTCGAGGCGCACCGGGACGCCTGGTACGACGCTAACCACGCGCGCAAGGAGAAGCTGCTGCACCGCATCGAGACCCTGACGGATGCCACGAGTGGGCTCGCATGGGAAGCGGCGCGGCGCGAAGTGGCGGACATCGAGGGACACGACTGGTGCGAAGCAGGACAGCTGCCCCACGACCAGCATGAGATCATGGAACGTGAACTCCGGCGTGCCCTCGCCGCCTTCCATGTCCGCCTCGGCGAAGCGGAGCACGAGGCCCTCAAGCAGAAGGAGAAGGTCGTCGCACGCATCCAGGCGCTGGCTCAGCGTCCCCTGAACAACTGGAAGGCGACGCGTGCCGTTCTGCTGGAACTGCAGCAGGCATACATGGACGTCGGTCCGGTCGCCGCAAGCAGCGAAACCGACCTGCTGCAGGCATACCGCTCGGCCTGCCAGGCTGTCGTAAACAAGCTGGGAACGCTCCGGGGCAACAGCATGGAAAAGCGAAGCGACGTCATCCGCCTTATCCGTGAGCTGACCGACAAGGCAGGCAAGGGTGTCTCATGGCGCGACGCCCGGGACAAGGTCCTGCTCCTTCAGAAGCAATACACGGGAGCCGGCCCGGTCGCACACGCCGAAGGCGAAAGCCTGTGGCAGGAGTACCGCGCCGTCTGTGACCGCTTCTTCGAACTCTACCGCTCGTGGACCGGCGAGAACGTCGAGGCTAGGGAACAGCTGTGTGCCCAGGCGGAAGCGCTGATGGACGAGCGTGACCCCTTCGAGGCCAAGGAGAAAGCCAAGAAGCTCCAGCAGCGGTGGAAGTTCTCAGGGCCCGCCCCGCCCGAAGAGGACGGGTCGCTGTGGACCCGCTTCAGCGAGGCCGTCGACAAGGTCTTCGAGCGAGCCCGCGCCGAGTGGGAGGACACCCACGGCACCTGACCCCCAATTGTGAATTCCCACTGTACCTGGTACAGTGGGAATTCACAATTGGTGCTCCTACGCTACAAGCCGAATTGCTGGCAAGCCAGCAGAAGCAGCGTCTTGGTGTAGCTGGACATCCGGCCAAGCGGAATGCTGATCTCCAGGTCGTAAGCTGCCTGATCGGTGCCGGGGTCAGCAATGTGCAAACCACTTTCGTCGAACAGCCAGCTGTCCTTGCTGTTGAGCCTGTCCCCGAAGAAGGTGGTCTCCAATGGCCATAGCTTGCGCACCAGCGGTCTGCCCAGATACGTGCCGTGGCGGCACAGCCAGCTTGGTGAAGTTGCTGTCACGGTGTCCAGCGGAGCGGAAGTCCGCAGAGTATCGACAAATACTGGACTGCTGCGAGCAATCATCGCACCCTGGTACTCCTCCAGGTTGTAGTGATGATTGGTCGCCGATCCCATGAGGGTGCTGAAGCTGCCGATCCCCTTGAAGATGAGACCAGCGGGCGCAGGGACACCATGGTAGGGCTGGGTGGTGTCCTGGATGTAATGCATCGCCCGCGCAAGGTACCGGAACGTCCAGTAGAGGTCGCCCTTTTCGTTTGCCTTGCCTGCCAGGTCGAAGAAGTACTGCGCGCGCGACGGCGCAACGCCGAAGCGAAGCCAGCCCAACCCGTAGTATTGGTGACGCCAACCCTGTGAGCCTCCCGTCAGCGCCTGGAACGGACTCAGCTTCAAGTCCTGGTCCATCTTCCAGTCCGGCTCATCCGCATAGTTGGTCAGGATGGCGGCAGCGCTGGTCAAGGTCCCCGGCTTGCCCTCGATGTATTGCAGGACGAAGTTGGGACCGACCACTGCCGTGTCCACGTCTTCGTAGGTCCACGGCGTCACGGTGACATTCTCATACGCTTTCAGCCACTCCTGATCACTGATGATCAGCTTTGTGCAGGCGCCGTGGCTGTTCCAGGCGTCCACCGGACTCGCCAGGAGAAACACCGTCAAGATGACGATGAGTGTTCCACACAGCAGCTTCCGATTGCTCTTCATGACTCCCCCTTTGGCGAGCGTTCCCATAGCTCGTCTCTCCATGCTAATCTGCTACAGGCGTGCATTTGACGTCAGGATGGCGACGACACGGTCAAGCCCGGCCACGATTGTCTCCAGCGACATGGAGGGTGTCCCAGGCTTGTCCGCCACCTGCCCGGGCAGGAATGGCACGTGGACGAACCCGGCCCGCGTGTTGAGATTGCGGGTGGCAACGTGATGCAGAACGCCGTAGAACAAGTGGTTGCAGACGAACAGGCCTGCGGTGTTGCTGACGGCGGCAGGGAAACCTGTACTGCGAAGCCCAGCAACGATCTGCTTTACGGGCAGCGTGGCCAGGTACGCGGTCGGGCCCTGCACAACGACAGGGATGTCCTCGTGAAGCACGCCGGCGTTGTCGGGAGCCTGTGCGTCGTCGCAGTTGACCGCCACGCGCTCGACGCTCAGCTCAGCCCTGCCCCCCGCCTGGCCCACCATCACGACAGCAACTGGATAAAGCCGGTCGATCGCCCCTGTTACTGTCTCGATGCTGCCTGTATAGGTTGTCGGCACCAGCAGCCTTTCGATGCGCACATCACCAGAATCGCCTTGGAGCCGACTGACGGCTTCCCATGACGGGTTGATGACTTCACCGCCAAAGGGTTCGAATCCTGTCACGAGAATTGTCATCATGCGTTCCTCCCCGGAATAGGGATAGTATATGTGAACACCGCGTCTGACCAAGTGCGCTTGACGTGGCGTCGGGCATCGGTACCATGGCATCAGCGCGGAAAACGAGGCGGCTGATTCTGGAGGAAACGACAACAATGTATCGGCCTACCATGGCAGAGATCGATCTGGCAGCAATCCGTGACAATCTGGGGGCCATCCGAGCGTGCATCCCGGCCTGGACGCAGGTCATCGGTGTCGTGAAGGCTGACGCCTATGGCCACGGCGCAGCGCGCGTTGCGGCAGTGCTGGAACAGGAGCACGTGCCCCTTCTGGCGGTGGCGACGCCCGACGAAGCGGTCGAACTCCGCGAGGCCGGCGTCATGACGGAGATTCTCGTCCTGGGACATTCGCCGCCTGATTTTGTCCCCTTTGCCATCAGCAACAATGTAACGCTTTCAACCGACGCTCATGCGACGACGGTGATGTACGCGGCGGCGGCTGGTGCCGGGACAGTCCGCCTGCACTACAAGGTCGATACCGGTATGGGGCGGGCGGGCGTCCTGGCAGACACCGCAACCGATCAGATCATGCGGAGTTCCGCTCTCCCGAATGTCGACATCGTCGGCCTCTATTCCCATTTGGCCTCCGCCGAGTCCGACCTCGACTTCACCGCCAGACAGACGAAACGCTTTGCGGACATCGTGCGCGACGTCCGCGCAGGCGGACTCCAGCCTGCCATGGTGCACCTTGCTAACTCCGCCGGCATCTTTACGATTCACGCACCCCCTCTGGATGGCGTGCGTCCGGGCATCCTGCTCTACGGACTGCCACCTGCCGCCTCCCTCGCCCAGGCCTGTGCCGTGCAGCCATCCCTTTCCCTGCGCACAAGGCTCGAGGTCGTCAAGGCCTTGCCGACAGGGCATGGCATCGGGTATGGAAGGACGTTTATCACTGGACGGCCGACGCGCATGGGACTCATCCCCATCGGGTATGCCGACGGCTACCCGCGCAGCTTGTCCAACAAGGCACGTGTCATCGTGCGGGGGCACTTCGCACCCGTCGTGGGCCGCGTCAGCATGGACGTCGTCGCCATCGACGTGACCGACGTGCCGGCTGCCGTGCCGGGCGACCCCGTGACGCTGATTGGCCAGCAGGATGGCCTGAGGATCACCGCAGTGCAGCTCGCGGAATTGGCCGATACCATCGCCTACGAAATCATTACTGGTGTCTCGAAGCGCGTTCCGCGCATCTATGTCGATCGTCGACCCTGAAAGCTTGCGTCGGGACATGACAAAACCCCCGCCTGTGGGCGGGGGTTTTGTCATCATACCTGGGCTATCTCGCCATGGCGGCACGGGATGAGCCACCACCGCCGTGGTCCTCCAGTGCCGTCCGCAGTACCGCAGCAGGAAACCAACGCCCTGGGCACGCCGTGAAGCCAGGGATGCCCGTCTTCTCGTCCGGGACCTCGCGGTGAAGGATGACATGGGACACAGTGATTCCATGCTGTCCTGAAAGCGACCTCAGCAGCTGCACGCCGGCTGTGTACTGCGGCGCAGGCATGCGGGCCACCTGGAAGTTGCCCAGAAAGCACACGGCTATGCTGACGGCGTTGAGCCGAGCATTACCACAGTTGAATGCGACCATGGCAAGCGGCTGCCCCGTGAAGATGACGCCGGTCGGTCCGACCGCGACATGATAGTCGCAGACATAGCCGGGAATGACCTTGGCCCAGTGTCTCTGGTGGTTACGCTTGATAGCGGCCCACAATGCGGCGCCCCCGGGGTCTCCCTTCCCGAGGGTCGCATCCGTCGCGCTGTGGTGCAGGATAAGGTGAGTGAGGGGCCGCATCAGGGCGTGACTGGCGAACCGTTGATGCGCAGAGCCGTCTCGATGACGTCGGCCAAGCGGTCCAGACTGGTCTGCATCCGGTCCAGCTTTCCTCCAAAGACCGTCAGCAGGTACACAGAAATGGCGATAGGGAAACCGATGTTGCTGATCAGCTTGACAAGCTCGTCCATGTCGTTCCTCCTTGGCAGGGGGGTGCCCTGCTCTCCTGTTATGGAGAGACACATATGGCAGACGCGCTTGTGGCGTCTCCCTGACGGGAGAAACGGGGTCAGACGAGCTTCAGAGCGTGGAAAAGAAGAGCATACAGAACGGCGAAGATCAGGCCGGGAAGGAAGTTGGCCAGTTTGATCTTCTTCAGACCCAGCAGGTTGATGCTGATGGCAATGACCATCAGGCCTCCCGTGGCCGTCAACTCGTTGAGAATGTAGGGCTGCATCAGAAACCCCAGCACAGAACCCAGCAGGGTCAGACTTCCCTGGATGACAAACACGGCAATGGCACTGAACGCCACACCGCTGCCCAGTGCCGCAGCAAGCGATATGCTGATGACCAGATCGAGGATGGACTTCGTGTAGATGAGCGTACCATTGCCCGTCATCCCTTCCTGGATGGAGCCAATGATGGTCATGGGTCCAATGCAGTAGATGAGGGAGGCAGTCACAAGCCCCTCGGCCCACCGGCTGCCCGACGCCACGTGAAGTCGCGTCTGGAAACGCTCAGCTGCAGCGTTGATCCGATCATCAAGCCGCAGGAGCTCTCCCACGACGACGCCACTGACGATTGCCATGACCATGATGACGGCATTGCCTGTCTTGAGAGCCATGCCGGCCCCAATGGAAGCTGTCGCCAGCCCATTCGCGATGAAGATGGCGTTGCGCGTGTCCTCCTTGAGAAACTTGCCGGCCATCATGCCGAGCACGCTGCCAACCACGACTGCGACGGCGTTGACCGTCGCGCTCAGAGGGAACCTCAGCACAAAACGCGCAGCCGCCCCCGCGGGGGCGGCAACCAAAGCGACAATTGCCGAAAGAATGCTCATGAATAGAGGATGTCCCTAGTCCTTGATCCCCATGACCTCATACAACGAAAGGTAGGTCTCGGCGTCGCCGAGTTCCTCGACGGCAGCAATGACGGCATCCTTCGTGTCCGCGGGCAGTGCTCGGAACGCGTCCGTGTCAGTGAGCTCGACACCCCTCACAGAGACGGATACCGTGCCGATGTAGTCGTCGTCCATCAGTTCAGTGGCCAGGACACGTGCCTGGTCCTCGGCCGGCACAAACAGAGCCTGGCCGAGATAGATGACCTCCGACTCCTCGGACTCTTCATCGTCCTCGTCGTCCTCGGTTTCCTTGTCCCCAACTTCCTCGTCCTCGCCTGCTGTGGCGTCATCTGCGTTCTTGCCGCTGCCATTGCACTCGCAATTGTCGCCGTCACCACCGCATGAGCACTCTGCGCCATCCTCTTCCATCTCATCGGCCCACGGATGGAACCCCGAAATACGAATGGTGACGCCGAGAGTGTCAAGTTCCATCACGACGTGAGACTGGTCCTCGTCAAGGTGGTAGTGCCACTTCTTGAGAATCTCTTCGCCTTGCTCAACGCTTTCGATATTGTTGATAGCCACCTGGATCAGCATGGGGAACCTCCAATGAGATAGTATGGCATTCATTGTACACGTGTTTGTGTGGGGCGCAAAAGCCTATACACTCTCATTATGAAGAGTGGATTTGTATCGATTTTCGGCAAGCCCAGCGTTGGCAAGTCGTCGCTGATGAATACCATCCTTGGCACCAAACTATCCATCGTGTCGCCCAAACAGCAGACCACGTGGTACAACATTCTTGGCATCCTCAACAAGAAGGACGCACAGGTCTGTTTTGTCGACACGCCTGGATATCACAAGGTGAGCAAGAGCAAGCTCAACAAGTACCTTGTCGATACGGCACTGCAGTCGCTGGAGGACATCGAGGTCGTCTATTTCGTCATCGACCAGTCGGCCTATCCCGACGCCGAGTACGAGGAGATGATCGCCATCGTCACCAAGCGCGGCAAACCGATCTTCCTCGTCGTCAACAAGATGGACCTGGACACGGCCAAGCGCCATGAGATGGTGGCCGCTCCATTCGTGGAGAAGCTTCATCCGACGGCTGTCTTCCACGTTTCCGCAGCGACCGGCGCAGGCGTTCCGCCGCTCGTAAAGGCGACCATCGACGCGATGCCAATCGGTGAGCCCTATTTCGACGACAAGACCCTGACGTCCCACCCGATTGAGCTCATCGTTGCGGACACAGTGCGTGAACAGCTGTTCTCCCGTCTGCAGGACGAGCTCCCCTATTCGACCGCAGTCGTCACCGACGACATCTCCGAGTCCGCCAAGGGCATTCGCGCCATGGTCA
>JAPLGH010000065.1 GCA_026390285.1 Caldisericota bacterium | reverse complement strand
GCGTCACGGTGACGGTCCAGCGCTCTCCGGGGGCTGTTGCGCATATGGTCGGCGCAATGACGAGATCGTCGTTCTCCACTTGCCTGTCCAGGCCGAAGTTCAGGGTCGTGACGACCCCTTCGCGGCGATAGGTCAGCTTACCCTTCACGTTCTCCATCCTCTCCCTCCCCTGTGGTCTCATGAGCGCCATCCGCAGCGTGTGTCTCATAGAACATAGGTTCCAGCCTGGTCTCCCCCAGATAGGCGGATCGAACCGAAGCTGTGAAGTCTGGAATGGCGGCCTGTTCGACGAGTGCAATGGCACAGCCCCCAAAACCAGCACCCGTCATGCGTGCCCCCAGACATCCTGTGGCGTGAAGCGCCGCATCCACGATCGCGTCGAGATGTGGCCCCGTCACTTCGTAGTCTTCTCGTAGGGAGACATGAGATGCTGTGAGCAGTCTCCCGAACGCAGCCAGATTTCCGGCGGCCAGTACTTGAGAGGCTTGTTGGACTCGTGTCTGTTCAGAGATGACATGACGCGCTCTTCGCCGCAAAATCGGGTCCGAGACATGGAACAGTACCTGGTCCCATGAAGCGTGGACAAGTCCATCTCGCGGCGCGTCCTCGCCGAGAAGTCGGAGAACCGCATCGCACTCGGCTCTGCGTTCATTGTACTTCGAATCGGTCAGTCGTCGCTGCCAGGTTGTGTCCATGATGACCAGAACGTGGCTGCCCAAGGCAATGGGCACATACTGGTACTCTTGTGATTCGCAATCGAGCAGCAGGGCACAGTCTTCCTTGCCAAGTGCGACCGCGAACTGGTCCATAATGCCGCAGTTGACCCCGATGAACTGGTTCTCCACTTTTTGACAAAGGAGGGCAATGGCCTTGAGGTCGGTTGTCGGAGCATCTGCAAGAGTGAGAAAGGAGAATGCTGTCAGTACTTCCATGGCTGCAGAGGAGGACAGGCCGGCTCCCTGTGGCAGGGTCGTGGTGAACAAGACATCGGCTCCGTTCAGATTGATGCCCTCGAGAAGGAGTTCGCGGAGGACTCCGGCCGGATAGTTTCCCCAGCCACGTGCAGGGTCGGGCGCGATGGGTTGGTCCAGATCGATCTCTATGGACAGCGCGTCTTCTTTGGAGCGGAGTCTGACGAGTCGATCAGAGCGAGGGCGACAGGTCGCGGTAATTCCGAGCGTGAGCGCTGCTGGCATGACCAGGCCGCCGTTGTAGTCGATATGTTCCCCGATGAGGTTTACTCTGCCTGGGGCAAAAAAAGAACGAATCTCACATGTCTCAGGACCGTACACGTGCACGAATTCTTCGACAACGGATGGGCGCATGTCTATGGTTTCTCCTCGGTCTGCTCAAATTTCTTGCATGCAGCGGCAAGAGCTGGTGCAGTATCCTCCACGCGCAAGGTGTTGCATGCTGCCCAGGCGCCCATCTCTGAGGAGGCGTAGTACTTCACCGTGGTCGCGTTGCGGAGTGGAGGATAGAACTCGATATGAAAATGGTAATATTGCTCGCAACCAGCATCTTCTGGACTGTTTACTGGAGTCTGGTGAATGCACATCATGTATGGAAAGCGTCGCCCGAACAAGACGTCGAACCCACCGGTGAGGGTCTTGAGCATGTGGGCGAGGTCGGTCCGTTCCAAAGACGTGAAGTCGGTGAAGGATCCCTTGTGAGCACGACTTGTGATGAACACTCCGTAGGGATAGTCAGTAAACGAGGGGATGTACGCTATGAACCTCGCGTTCGATAGAATGACGCGCCTGCCATCAGACAATTCGTTGCGTGTGAGATCGCAGAACAGGCAGCTTCCATGCTCGTCGTGCCAGGTACGTGCACTGTCCAGCTCTGTTTGAATCTTCAGGGGGACAAATGGGTAGGCATAGATCTGGCCATGGGGGTGCAGCATGGTGACACCGACTTCCTCGCCACGATTCTCGAAGGGAAAGATGTACTTGATGCGAGGATCGCCAGAGAGAACACGTTGCCTCTCGGTCCAGAGTTCTACGAGGCGCGTCAGATGAGCGACACTGAGGTCGTGGAGGCTGGCATCGTGTTGTGGAGAGTACAGGATAACCTCGCACTTGCCATAGTTGGGAGCAACGGGCGAGAGCTCTGACCCTACAGTGTCGGGTTCATCGGGGCTTGTCGTCAGAGCCGGGAAATCATTGTCGTATTCGAGAACGTCGTAGATGGGTGGGACTTTGCCTGATCCGGGGCAGAAGGGACAGCCATCGCCACGCAGGTTGGGTCGAGCCTGCCTGTTACTTGCCACCATCGTCCATGTTCGCAGAAGTGGGTTCCATCGCAGTTCCGCCATCGTGGTCCTCCTGTTGCGCCGCCGTGCCGCAGCGCTGGCTGTTCATCATGCAGTATAGCCCAACACCGGCATTGGTACAGGCCAGTTGATGCCGTCTCCTTGTTCATGCAGTCTGTACTGACTATACTAACTTCATAGCCCGGTGCGGGCCAAAGAGGTGGAGAGAATGATGAGTGGAACAGTTCTTGTGACTGGTGGGGCTGGTTACATTGGATCGCACACTGTACGCAGGCTGGTACGAAACGGCTATCAGGTCGCCGTGTTCGACAACCTTTCCAAGGGGCACCGGTGGGCTGTTCCACAAGACATCCCACTTATTGTCGGCGACATCGCTGACACTGCCCACGTCGCGATGACTATTCGGCAGTTCCACGTGACGAGCCTTATCCACTTTGCAGCCTTCAGTCTTGTCGGCGAATCGATGATTGAGCCTCGCGCCTATTATACGAACAACGTGATCGGCACATTGCATCTTCTCGACGCCATGCGTGCAACGGGCGTCGATCGCATCGTTTTCTCGAGCTCAGCTGCTGTCTATGGGGAGCCGGCGAGCGTACCAATTGACGAGGACAGTGCCTTGGCGCCGACCAGCGTCTACGGGCGCACGAAGATGGTCATCGAGGGAATCCTGCACGACTACGTGGTGGCATATGGGCTTCGTTCGGTCTCCCTGAGGTATTTCAATGCGGCTGGAGCCGATCCCAATGGCGGGAATGGCGAGGACCACGACCCAGAGACACATCTGATCCCTCTAGTACTGCAGGCTGCAGCCGGCCGGAGACCGTCGGTGAGTGTCTTCGGAAGTGACTACCCAACGGCTGACGGCACCTGCGTCCGGGACTACATCCACGTGAATGATCTTGCAGACGCCCATGTTCTCGCCCTGGAGTCGCTCGAGCGGCAGCTAGAGGCCACATATAACTTGGGAAACGGTGAAGGATTCTCGGTGAGACAGATTATCGAGACTGCCCAACGGATCGTGGGGCACGACATACTGATTCTTGAGGCGGGCCGGCGTGCAGGGGACCCAGCAGTACTCGTCGCCGGCAATCGGCGCGCATGCAGGGAACTCGGGTGGACGCCTCAGCTGGCGGACCTCGAGTCTATTGTCCGGACTGCCTGGAACTGGGAGCAGTGTGGACCGATCCACTAGTCATGCATGACCATGACGTGCGGTTCCCATCCATTTGTCTTTTGACCCGTCGGGAGAACGCTATAGAATAGACAGGCGGCAAAATACCAGACCGACCCGAAAACTGATCCTCGGAGGCACGAATGCGCGGCCAATATGTCTCATTAGCCATGAACCTCGTCATCGGGATGTCCTTCTTCCTGTACGGTATGAAGCTCCTTGGTGACGGTCTGCAGAAGGCGGCTGGCGACTCTCTCAGACGCATCCTGCAGGCTCTAACGAACAGTCCGATCAGGGGCGTTCTTGTTGGATTGACTGTGACGAGCATCATCCAGAGCAGTTCGGCGACGACCGTGATGCTGGTCGGGTTCGCGAATGCTGGGCTCCTAACATTGAGTCAGGCGATGGGCGTCATCTTCGGTGCGAATATTGGCACGACGATCACGGCTCAGATCATTGTGTTCAAGCTCAACGATGTGATCTGGGCGTTCCTTCTCGTTGGCGTTCTCATGGAGTTCTTTGTGAAGAGGAGGACGACGAAGGCTGTGGGAGAGGCTATCCTCGGTTTTGGCATCCTGTTCTTCGGGCTGATCTTCATGTCCGATGCTCTTGGTCCGCTCAAGACGAACCAGGCCTTCATAAACTTCCTCGTCAGGTTTGGGCGCGTGCCCGCGCTTGGGATTCTGGCCGGAGCAGTGTTCACTGGCATTATCCAGAGCTCGTCAGTAACAACTAGTCTAGTCGTCGCCCTTTCGCTTCAAGGGATGATCACTCTTCCATCTGCCATTGCCTTGGTCTTGGGCGCGAATATTGGCACGACCGTGACGGCTGGACTAGCAAGCATCGGCACGAACATCGTCAGTCGGAGAACTGCGCTAACGCACTTCCTGTTCAATTTCCTTGGTGTCATCCTCATCTTTCCGTTCCTGGTTCCGTTTACGCGACTCGTGGCAACGACGTCTACCTATCTTCCGCGACAGGTCGCCAATGCCCACACCATGTTCAATGTCATCATGACATGCGTTGCCCTCCTGCTGATCAAGCCATTTGAGCGGCTTGTCCGTTGGCTTCTTCCGTCGCGCGGAAAGGAGGAAGAGACGAAGGTCGTTCAGTACATCGACGAACGCGTTCTGGCAACTCCTACGATGGCACTGTCACAGGCGACGAAGGAGCTCTTCCGCATGGGTCACATCACCTATGGGATGGTGGACTCGTGCAGGGTGGCGCTATTCGAGAACAAGATGAGTCTCTTGGATGAAGTGCTGCGCAACGAGGACCTGGTGAATTCCATGCAGAAGGAGATCACCGGGTACCTCACCAAGATTACCGAGCACGATCTCTCTGAGGCGCAAGGCACGCGCGTCATGGCCCTGATGCATGCTGTCAATGATATCGAACGCGTCGGTGACCACGCCACGAACCTCGTTGAGCTCGTTCAGATCAAGGATGACAAGCGACTCAAGATCGCCAACGGGACCGAGGATGATGTGAAGGCCGAGTTTGCGCACGTGTTGAAGACGCTGGAAGAAGCCATGAATGCTCTCCGGGACTACGATGTTGAACGGGCACATCGGGTCAAGGACATGGAAGACCGCACTGACGTCATGACAAAGGAATTCATGTCTCACAATATCACGAGACTGAACACTCACGAGATCGACCCTCAGATTGGTATTATTGTCGTGGACCTGTTCACGAACCTCGAGCGTATCTCAGACCACTCCGACAACATCGCCGACGTCGTCCTGGGCGTCTACTAGCTGCTTCTGGTTCAGGATTGCTGAGAGCCCCGCCTTGAGGCGGGGCTCGTCTTTTCGAGACCGCTTGCGTCGATCTTATCGGGAGCTCGGACAAAGAATTGTCCTGACCTCGGTGAATACCTCGTCGATGTCGCGTTCAATGGATTCCATCCCTCGAACCAGCTCGCCCATGGTCCCGCGGTTGATGGATACGACCGGGCCGCCGCTGAACGTCGGCAGCGTTGCGGCAGGATAGACGCTCAGCGACGTTCCAATGGCCAGAAACAAGTCTGCATGGCGGGCCTCCGATTCTGCTTCCTCCATGCCCCGGACCGCCTCGCCGTAGAAGACGATATCCGGTTTGACCACGCCGTCACAGCGGTCGCAATGGGGAACTCCCTCGGCAAGGATCTTGTGTTTGAGCTCGTCACACGAATAGCTGTGTCCACACTTTCTGCAATGACCCTGCTGGAAGCTGCCGTGCACCTCGATGACGTTCTTACTGCCTGCTTTCTGGTGCAGGCCGTCGATGTTCTGGGTGATCGCAGATCGGAGCAGGCCTTGCTGCTCGAGTTCCGCCAGAAATCCATGAGCTTGCGTTGGATGGATGCGATCGATCGTAGTCAGGAAGTCTCGAGCGAACTCGAAGAAGTAGTGTGGGTCCATCTCGAACCAGTCGATGTCGAAGGTCTTCTCGGGGTCGTACTGATGGGTCACGTAGATTCCATTCGGTCCCCGAAAGTCCGGGATCCCCGCGGCGGTCGAGATTCCCGCCCCGGTCAGCGCGACGATGCGATGCGAGTTCTGGATGAGTCTTGCCAGTTTCTGTGCGTTCATCATGTGTTGCTGCCTCGCTGCTGCAATGTGCAGGACGGGGCCTGTGGCACCCGTCCCCAACAGATGCACAGTACAGCGCTATTGCTGCGGCTGCTTCTGTTCAGGGAACAGCATCATTGCCTGCAGGTCCCGTGCGTTCTGCACTGCCTGGCCCCGATGGCAGTTGTTCGTCATGATGAACATCAGTGGCGCGCTTGCAGCCATGGTGCGGATGGATGGAAGCATCTGCTCCAGTTCCTCCTTTGAGTAGAGGTAGTCATACCGTTCCTCTTTGCTCGCGCCAAACCAGTTGGGATTGCGTCCGTGCAGCCGGAGATAGGCGACGTCGCTGGTGACGGCCGGGACCAGAGGCAGGAGATTACGCAGCTGTGGCTCGTCGACGGCGACGTAGCCAAGATGCTCCTGCTTGAGGAACGTCAGGGCGTCTCCGTTGTGCCAGCTTCGGTCACGGAATTCTATAGAGAGAGGCAATCGGGGCAGTAGGTCGCGGGTCGTCAGGAGGAACCTTCGGTTTTCCAGAGTGTCCCGGAACCATGGCGGATACTGAAGGACAACAGTTCCGAGACGGCCTGCGTCAGCCATCGGTGTCACTGCTTCCCAGAACTCAGTGAACGCAGGTGCCAGGGCGGCGGCGTTCTTGAGTCCTGAGGCCAGGTCGGGGAACGCTGGACGTCCCGGGGCGGCCGGCCTCATCGCGTTCCATACTTCGTGCGTTATGCTCCGATGGGCCTTCACGGTGAAGAGAAAACTGGGTGGCGTCTTCTGGAGGAGAGCCTCGGTCAGGGGAATGGTGGGCATGTGATAGAAGCTGCTGTCCAGCTCGACCGCGTTGAAGCCGAGCGTGCGGGCGTAGTGGACGAGGTAGAGCGAGGGGCGCAGGTTGGGTGGATAGACGACGCCCTTCCAGTCAGGGAACGAGTATCCGCACGTGCCGATACGTATCTCTGCATTCATGGCCACGGTTCCTCCTCGAGTTGCTCTGCTACCATTGCCGGCGGTTCTTCTGCCAGTGTACCGTCCACCAGCGAATAGTATAGAAGGGTCTCGCGCTCAGGCGGAGCAAGTTTGTTCTTGACCACGCGTACCCGTACTGCAAAAGAAGATAGGTCTCCTTCATCCATGGCCAGCTGTTCCTGCGTCGTTTTCAGGCGCAATGAGGCAAAACTGCACAGTGCGCTGCCGCCGATGGAGGCTGTCGATGCAGGAACAGCCATCAGGTAGCTGCGACTGAGGAAGAGCATGGCACAGTGTCGACGAGCGACCAGCGTCGTGAGCTTGCGGTGAGACGGGTTCATGACAATCGCCGAGTCCATGACCAGCAGATCAATACAGGCGCGTTCCAGAAGGATGACGGCCATGTCGACAGCGTCTTCCGCCGTCTGTGGCTCAAGCAGCAGAATGTCCCGTGCGGATGGACCGGGGTCCAGTGGCAGCTTGGCCGTCAGGCTGTGTTCCAGGTCTATCCAGACGACGGTCAGCCCCAAGGCGGCTGAATTCAGGCAACAAGCCACTGCGAGAGCAGACTTGCCGGAACTGGCCGTTCCGAACAGTTCCGTGATACGTCCGCGTGGGTAGCCCCCAATGCCGGTTATGCGGTCTATCGCCGGAATGCCGCTCCCA
>JAPLGH010000137.1 GCA_026390285.1 Caldisericota bacterium | reverse complement strand
CTGGGTGTGACGGTCGTTATGGGTCCCAGCGGAAAAGGGCGCAACACGGTAGTAGTCTCCACAGCCCTGACCCGGAACTTGTGCTGGCCGGCAGTCAGGCCCTCAAGCGTAAGTGACTTGATCGGGTATGTGACCGTTCCGACGAGTACCCATGTAATGATCATCCCGGACAGCTTGTACTCCTCCACCTCGAACTTGAGGCTTTTGAGCACCGTGGGAGTATACGTGTACTCCCAGTCCACAACAACACTCGACCCTATCGAATGTGCCTCGACCTTCGCGGGAACCGCCGGAGCCGCAGCATCGACTTGGGCTGCCGGTCCGAAGAACGGAACACACATGGCGAGGATGAGCAGTGCAACGAACAGTCTTCGACTCATGGCTCCTCCTTGATTCTCTCAGTGCTGATTGAGACCCGGCGAGCTCCTTCCGCGAAACCGTGGAATACGCCTATCCTTATGATACGCTGCGCTTGTGCGAGTCAAGGCTATGGCGAGGGCGGCGCCATGCGGCACCCGCGCACAGCTCTACAAGGCCTCACGAGGCGATGCCGGATGACGGCCTGACTTGACCGGGAAGTCCGACGTGATACCATGAACGTGTATTGCGACAACATCGCAGGAGGCTGATATGGTAGACGTGTTCATTATCGGTGGCGGACCCGGCGGGTACGTCGCTGCAATCAAAGCATCTCAACTGGGTCTGTCGGTTGCGCTGGCAGAAGAAGCTGACTTGGGCGGGGTCTGCACAAACTGGGGCTGCATACCCACGAAGACGATGCTGGCAAGCAGCAAGCTTCTGACGCGGATGCAGGAGGCCCACAAGTTTGGACTGACGGCTGAGAGTGTCGGAGCCGACTTTGGCGCCATCATGACACGCAAAGACCAGGTCGTCGTGCGGCTGCGCAAGGGGATCGAGTACCTCATGAGAAAGAACCACGTTCAGGTCTACACCAGCCGGGCGACCCTGCACGATGCAACACACGTCTGCATGGACGCCACCGGCGAGGTTGTCGAAACGAAGAACGTCATCATCGCGACCGGCAGCTCACCCATCAAGTTTCCTCCCTTCACCGACCCGGGCATCTGGACCAGTGACGACGTCTTCCGCAACAGGGAACAGCCGAAGGAACTCGTCGTTATCGGGGGCGGCGTCATCGGCGTCGAGATGGCGACATTCTTCAGCGCCATCGGGACGAAGGTCACGATCGTCGAGCTGATGCCGCATATTCTCCCTGCCGAGGACGAGGACGTGGCGCTGGCGCTCACTGCAACCCTCAAGAAGCGCGGGATCACGATCATCACCGGGGCGAAGACCCAGTCGGTCACCCCTACCGATGGTGGCTACACTCTGACACTCGATGTGAACGGTACTGCACAGGAAGTTCACGGCGATCACGTCCTGCTTTCCATAGGGCGCCGGTCGAACGTGGGCCCCGAACTCGAGCCGCTGGGCATTACACTCTCGAAGAAGGGCATCGTCGTCGACGACCACATGCGCACCAGCGTCCCCGGCGTGTACGCCGTGGGCGACGTGAAAGGGACATACATGCTGGCACATGTCGCTGAGAAAGAAGGAGTCGTGGCGGCTGAGAACCTCGCAGGGCACGACGCTCACATGGTCTACACGGCCGTCCCCTCGGTCGTCTTCACTGACCCGGAGATCAGCGTCGTGGGTAAGAGGGAATACGAGCTCACGGCAGAAGGGATCCCGTACAAGGCGGGGACATTCCCCGTCAGTGCCAGTGGCAAGGCGCGTACCATGGAGGAGAGTGTCGGTTTCGCCAAGGTTTTGGCACACGCTGAGACCCATGAGATCCTGGGCATCGCCCTCTACTGCGCCGAGGCCACCGACCTCGTCATGGAATCAGTCCTGGCCGTACAGTTCGGCATGACGGCGGAAAAGCTGCTAGAAGTGATTCACCCACATCCGACGATGACGGAGATGATTATGGAGGCCGCAGAGAGCTCGATCGGGCTACCCCTGCAATTGTGAATACCAATAGTACCTGGTACTAAGGGGATTCACAATTCAGAATCGGCGGTCATTCGAGAGCGCCGCGCATCACGGATGAGCCGCAGGACGGTTTTCTCATCCGACACGGACCCGTCACCGGCGAAGACGACGTCATAGATGCGCCACACAAGGTTCTCGATGTCAGGAAACGGCGCGGCGCGGCGAACAAACTCCAGAAGCGTCTCGCCCGGACGTCGCCGTTCTCCGACGAGATCCTCGAGTGCTGAAGCGAGCCGGCCACGCCTGTCCTCCACCCGACGGCGCAAGAACAGGACAGTAAGAGCGACAGCAGCACATAGCCCTGCAAGGACGCGCACACGTGGGTCGAGGTTCTGGACGGGGACAACTGGGTCCGGTATGACCCGACACCCAGTTCGTTCCAGCAGGTGTCGCTGATGACGAATGTCCCCGACAATATTCGCATGGCCTGGTACCGAAACGTCGT
>JAPLGH010000078.1 GCA_026390285.1 Caldisericota bacterium | reverse complement strand
TTCAACCGGCGTAGCGTCGTCGGTGAGAATCGCCACCGCCTCGCGGCCGAGCCGGATGAACGCCGGGCCCTGCATAGCGGCGACCGCCAGCGTTGCCTTGCGGGCTTCGTTAACATCGCACGGGTTGATGACGGTCATGTGCGGCAGCATACGCATTGTGCCCAGGTCTTCCAGCGCCTGATGGGTCGCTCCGTCAGGACCAACACTGATGCCGCCGTGTGCGCCAACGATCTTCACGTTCAGCTCGGCATAGGCGACGGTGACCCGTATCTGGTCGAGCGCCCGGTCGACCATGAACGTGCCGTAGGTAGAGGTGAAGGGTACCTTGCCCATCAGCGACAGCCCAGCGGCGATGCCCACCATGTCCGCCTCGGCGATGCCACAGTCGATGAATCGGTCGGGGAACTCCTTCTTGAAACGCTCCGTCGTGGTCGACTTGGCGAGGTCAGCATCCAGCACGAACACGCGCGGGTCCTCCTTGCCCAGCATGAGCAGGGCATCCGAGTAGCCGAAGCGCGTCGCCTTGCCGTCGAGGGTGCCGCAAACGTCCTTGTGTGCAGTCGCCATGTCACTCACACTCCTGTGCGTCCAGTTCGCAGATAGCCTGGGCCAGCTCGTCCTGGGACGGCGCCTTGCCATGCCAGCCGACAACGTTCTCCATGAACGAGACGCCCTTGCCCTTAATGGTATGCGCAACGATGGCGGTGGGCTGTCCCTTGACCGTTTTCGCCTCGTCCAGCGCTTTCACGCACTGCTCCATATCGTGGCCGTCGATGCTGATGACGTGCCAGTTGAACGCGCGCAGTTTGGCGCCGACGTCGTCGATGCACATGACGTCGCTGCAGCGGCCGTCAATCTGCAGGCCGTTGTTGTCGATGACGGCACACAGGTTGTCGAGCTTGAAGTGCGCACCTGCCATCAGTGCCTCCCAGATCTGGCCCTCCTGGATCTCTCCGTCGCCGGTGAGGCAGTAGGCACGAACTGGCAGCTTGTCGTACCGGGCGGCATACGCACAGCCCACGGCGACGGACAGTCCCTGACCAAGCGAGCCGGTCGACGTCTCGACGCCGGGCGGGCTCCCCTTCTTGGGGTGTCCCTGCAGGCGTGACCCGAACTTGCGCAGCGTCATGAGCTCTTCCTTCGGGAAGAAGCCCTTGTAGGCAAGCAGGGTATACAGCAGTGGCGCGATGTGCCCCTTGGACCAGAAGATGCGGTCACGGTCGGGGTCGGTGGGTGTCGCCAGGTTGGCCGCCCGGAAGTAGAGGGCCGTCATGATATCGGCGGCCGACAGCGAGCCGCCCGGGTGCCCTGAACCGGCGGCCGTGATGGAGCGAAGCGTGTCCTTGCGGATCTCGGTCGCAAGGTGCTTCAGTTCCTGGATGGTCAGTATCGTTTCCATGGTTGCTCCTTCATTGCTGGGACGGTGGTCCCGGATAGTCAGAGGCAGAGGCGGGGACGCGCAGGATGCTGCAGTCAGCAGGCGTCGCACGTCCCCGAACTACTAATCGATGCTCCTACGTCAGTTCGGCCAGGGCCGTGCGGATACGCCCGAGCGCCAGGGCGATGTTCTCGCGCGACGTGGCGTACGAGAAGCGGAGGTAGCCTTCGCCAAACGAGCCGAAGCCAGTCCCGGCCAGGCAGGCGACGCCCGCATTGTACAGCAGGTAGTCAGCCAGCTCCTGGGATGAGCGGCCGAAGCTCTTGACGTTCGGGAACACGTAGAAGGCGCCATGCGGCTTGCGGCAGGTGACGCCGGGGATGTCGTTGAGTCCCTGCACGATGATCTCGCGGCGGGCCATGAACTCCTGCCGCATCTTCTCCTCGTCGTCCTGTGGACCGGTCAGCGCTTCGATGCCGGCCATCTGCGTGAACGTTGCCGTGCAGGATGCCGTGTTGGCAATGACCTTGGACATCCACTCGATGAGGTCACGCGGCCCGGCTGCGTAGCCCAGACGCCACCCGGTCATGGCGTAGGTCTTGGACATACCGTCCATGATGATCGTGTGTTCCTTCATCCCGGGGAGGGAAGCAATGGAGAAATGCTCACCCTCGAACACCAGGCGCGAGTAGATCTCGTCCGACAGGACATAGAAATCATACTTCTTTGCCATCTCGGCGACCATCTCCAGGTCGGCGCGCGCGATGATGCCTCCGGTGGGGTTGGCAGGCGAGTTGATGACGACAAGCTTGGTCCGCGGCGAGACCAGCTTCACGAAGGTGTCGCGGTCGAAGCCGAAGTCCTTCTCCTCGAGGATGGGAAGAGGCACTGCCTTGGCGCCGGAGATGTTGATGCACGACTCGTAGATGGGATACGACGGGTTGGGGTAGATGGCCTCATCGCCGTCCTCGAGCAGGGTCATGCACGACGAGTAGATGACGTCCTTGGCGCCGGGGGTGACCAGCACCTCTTCAGCCGTGACTGGGACGCCGCGGGTCCTGCTGACGTACTCGGCAATGGTCTTGCGGAAATCCATGCGTCCCATCGTCGGCGAGTAGTGCGTGTAGTTCTCCTCGATCGCCCGCATACCGGCTTGCTTGATATTCTCGGGTGTGTTGAAGTCAGGTTCGCCGATCTGCATATAGATCATGCTCTTGCCCTGGCGTTCCAGTTCCTGTGCCTTGGCCATGACGACGAAGGCTCCTTCGCCGCCGGCCCTCTGCACACGTTTCGTTACTTTCAGCATGTCCTGTACCTCCCTGTCGATGATTCAGCGCTCACGCGCGATCGTGCGCCTGGTTACCTGTCGCGTTTGTGGCCAGCGTTGGGCTGCATGAACGGCCGCTTGACCACGAGGCCTGCCTCAGCCTTTCCGCGAATAGGGATATAGACCGTATCGCCAATATTGACGGCGTCCTTCTCGACCATGCACAGGGCATAGGAACCACCCAGGGTCGGGCAGTAGTTGCCACTGGTGACGTACCCGATCTTGATGGGCATCTCGGGGTTGCCTGCCAGACAGTCGAACCCGTTGCGCGGGATGGCCCTGTTGTTCATCTTCACGCCGATCCACTTGCGCGGGACACCCTTCTCCTTCATCGCGAGCAGTGCGGGCTTGCCCACAAAATCGTGG
>JAPLGH010000103.1 GCA_026390285.1 Caldisericota bacterium | reverse complement strand
CTCGCGCACGACGCGTGCCTCGAGAACGAGACGGTGCTCCACCGTGTAGGTGCGCGCGAGGACCGCATCGAGCGATGCATAGACCTCGTTCTCTTCGACGTCCGTCAGGAAGCCGAGAGAGCCCAGGTTGATGCCGAGGACGGGCAATCCCAGCTGTGTGCTGAGCCTTGCGGCGCGCAGGAAGGTGCCATCGCCACCCAGACTGAGAATAAAGGAACCGTCCGCAGCTCCCTGTGAGAGGGTCGACAGGTCGTCCCTGGACGTCACACTGACGACCTCGACCCCTTTGCCAGTCAGGTACGGCCGGATCTCGCGCTCAAGTTCTCGCGCATCCTTCGAGTCCTCACGGTAGTAGACAATGCTCTTCATCACGCTGTACAGTGTACGAAGGATATGCAGGGCTTCAAGCCGCTCCGGTCAATCTTGCCCGGCCAGCAAGGCACGCGCCGCACGCGCAATCCCCCCCGCATCGAGTTGATACGTGCTCAGGAGGTGTGCCCGCTTGTCCATGGCAGGAAATGCGTCAGGAACACCACACCGTCCGATGCGCGCGATGTTCATGCCCGAACGTACGAGCGCTTCGAGGACAGCGGCATAGACACCAGTGGAACGCGTCGTCTCTTCAGCAAGCAACACTGCCCGGCATGTACCTGCAAGTCGCGTGACGAGAAGGGTATCAAGCGGCTGGGCAAAACGGAGGTCCGCAACGCATGCCTGAATTCCATCGCTGGAAAGGATTGTGCGGGCTTCCAGAGCCGAGCGGAGCACCGGTCCCAGCGAAACGATGGCAATGTCACTCCCATCAGCCACCACTGTGCCAACCCCGGAAGTCATGGGCACGCGCTCGCCGATTTGTTCACTGAGGTCATAGGCGACATCCTTGGGATATCGGATGGCAAACGGCCCTGTAGCCATGGCTGACAGTTCCAGCATGCGCACCAGATCTACCCGGTCGCCCGGCGAACACACCGTCATACCGGGAACGCTCTTCAAGAAGCCCACATCAAAGACTCCCTGATGCGTCGGGCCGTCGTCGCTGACCAGTCCAGCCCGGTCGACCGCGAACCGCACGGACAGACCGCCGATGCCGACATCGTGGACGATCTGGTCATACGCACGCTGGAGAAATGTCGAGTAGACGGCGACATAGGGCTTGTAGCCTCGCTTGGCAAGCGACGCTGCCATGCCGACGGCGTGCTGCTCCGCAATGCCCACATCATAACAGCGATCGGGAAAGCGCCTGGCAAATTCGGCAAGCCCAGTCCCATCCATCATCGCGGCCGTGATGGCGACGATGCGGGGATCGTTCTCCGCAAGCCGTATCAGCGTCTCTCCGAAGACATCGGAATAGGCCGGCAAGGGCTTCTCCTCCTTGCTCAGCCCATTTTCGATGAGGAACGGCGCGACGCCGTGGAAATGAGCCGGCTGCCGTTCAGCCAGCTCGTAGCCCTTGCCCTTGACGGTCACAACCTGCAGAACGACCGGCTGCTGGATATCCTTGACCATGTCGATCGCTTCGATGAGTTTGCCGATGTCATGTCCATCCACGACGCCAAAATACCGGAAGCCCAGTTCCTCGAAGAAGATTGTGGGCAGGTATATCCGTTTCAGCAGGGTCCTCAGCCAGTGAAGCCCACGTCCCACCAGTGGAGACTCGCGTGCGCGCAGGTACCACGTGCGCGTCCGCAGCCGGTTCAGCGCGTGCGCCATGCCACCTACGGAACGGGAGATGGACATGTCATTGTGGTTGAGGATCACGAGACACTGCCCGTGTGCCCTTCCCAGGTTGTTCAGTGCTTCCAGGGCCATGCCGCCGGACAAGGCGCCATCACCGATGACCGCGACGATGCGCTGGTTCCCGCCATCCAGATGCCGCGCCGCAAGAAGGCCTGCAGCTATGGACAGCGACGTCGACGCATGCCCGGCCAGAAATGTGTCGTATGGCGATTCATCGGGGTTCACAAACCCGCTGATCCCACCACATTGCCGGAGTGTGCTGAACGACTTGTAGCGACCGGTGAGAAGCTTATGCGTGTAGCACTGGTGCCCCACGTCCCAGACCAGCTGGTCCGTCGGCGTATCCAGCGTCATGTGGAGCGCGATCGTCAGCTCCACAGCCCCCAGATTCGACGCAAGGTGTCCACCGTTGGTCGAACACGTATCGAGTATGACCTGCCTGCATTCGGCCGCTAGCACCCGAAGGTCCGCGATGCCAAGTTCGCGGATGTCGGCCGGCGAGGCGACGTGGTCTAGAATCAACTGCGAGCCTTCTCCGCGAGAAGGTCCACGAGGCCCGTCAGGAAGTCTCCCCCGCTATCCAGTGCGATTGCAGACTCACGAGCGTGCGCCAGGTACTGCAATGCCTTCTCCCTTGCCTCGACGAGTCCCAGCGCAGTCACGTAGGTCGCCTTGCGGTTCTTGACGTCCTGGCCCACTGTCTTGCCGGTCTGTGCTTCGGTCGCGCTTGCGTCCGCGATGTCGTCTACGATCTGATATGCCATGCCAAAACTCTCACCAAAGTCCCGCAGCCTGCCCATGTCCGCTTCGCTGGCGCAGCCAAAGATGCCCCCCAGCAGCACTGAAGCCTGAATGAGCGCAGCCGTCTTGTTCTTGTGGATGTACTCGATCGTGCCCAGCTCCACGTGTTCGTCGCTGGAGGTGATGACGTCCATCGCCTGTCCTCCGACGAGCCCCTCTGCACCAGCCAGAGCGGCCAATGTCCGGACCGCCTCAAGGCACCGCTCCGCTCCGAAGGCGTCGACCATCTTCGCGGACGAAAGCTCCTCGAATGCCAGGGTCAGCAGTGCGTCGGAAGCCAGCAGGGCGATGTCGTCGCCGTGGACCTTGTGCGTCGTCGGCTTGCCACGCCTCAGGTCACTGTTGTCCATCGACGGCAGATCATCCTGGATGATCGAGTACGCATGCACCATTTCGATGGCGGCGAGGACCGGCTTGATGCGCTCCCTGTCACGAGTGCAAGCCTCATAGACGGCGAGACAGAGGGCAGGCCGCACGCGCTTGCCCGGCGACAGCAAAGCGTAGGACATCGCTGCATGCATGACCGATCCCTGAAGCGGAGCAAGGCAGTCAGCCAACACTCCGTCGATGTAGTGCGCTTCCTCGTTGAGATGATCCCTGATATCCATGTCAGCTCCCTTCCATCTACCCGAACCGATCTGTGATCGTATAGTCTACATGGTCCACAGATGAGAAACGGCTCCCTTGCCTGAGCAATTCCACCAGGCGCAAGAGCCGCTGTTCGTCGCCCGATGCGACAATGTGCACAGTTCCATCATTCATGTTGTCAGCCGTGGCATCGATCCCAAGCTGAACCGCTGTCTGCTGCACAAAAAACCGAAACCCGACTCCCTGCACGATGCCGGACACGTCTGCAACCAGCTTCTTCATTGGAGCCCGCTCGGTCAGTCCCCGGCGCCTCCGACACCACGCAGGACACCATTGACGAAACTCCCGGATTCCGCGCCGCCAAACTCCTTTGCCAGTTCAACAGCCTCATTGGCTGCGATGGCCGTCTTGATCGGGGGCCTGCCGTACTTCATCTCGAAAACTGCAATCGAGAGAATCACGCGGTCCACCACCGCGACTCTGTCGATGCCCCAGTGTTCCGCGTGTGTGCCCACTTCAGCCAGAATGGCGTCCTGATGAGCCTGAACTCCCTGAATGAGCTTGAGCGCATACGCCTGCACAAGCGGGGGTTCATGAACATACATGTCGAACGTCTGGTCATACGAGGCGTTGCCCTGCGCCAAACTGTACAGGACCTGCAGCGCTATCTCCCGCGAACGCCTGCGGTTCTGAACCCCCTGACTTGTTGCCATGCCTCAGGCCCGCACGTCGGCGATATGGACGTTGACCTCCTGGATGTGGTACGGAGTGGAGGCTTCAACTTCCTTGGCGACAGCGCTCCGCACGCTGCCGGCAAGCTTCCGAAGATCCGTCCCATAGTGTGCGACAATGAACACGTTCAGCGACAGCTCAAGGCCGCTTCGCGTGATGCTCACGCCGTGAGGCTCGCGACCCTCGCGGTCCCAGAAAGGAAAGTGCTCTTTGAGACCTTTCCACATAGACTCCACGCCGTCGACCGAAAGGCAGGCGTGCACGACCAGGGATTCAAGGGCAGCGTCAGTAATGAGGAATTTGTCCATGAATTTACTTGACCCTCTCGAGGTACTCCCCGCTGCGTGTGTCGATGCGAACCTTGTCGCCCTCGTTGACAAACAGCGGAACCATAAGTGAGAATCCAGTCTCGATTTCCGCGGTCTTGTTGGCGCCCGTAGCGGTATCACCCTTGATGCCCGGCTCAGTGTGCGTGATGGTCGCCTCGATGAATGTGGGCAGCTCGACGCTCACCGGTTTCTCCAGGAAGTAGACGACGTCCACCACGATGTTCTCGATAAGGTAGTTCACGGCGTCGCCAAGGTCATTCTTGGTGAGGCCAATCTGCTCGTATGTTCCTGAGTCCATGAAGGTATAGATGCCGTCAGCATCGTACAGGTATTGCATCTTCCTGTGCTCAAGATATGCGCTCTTGACCTTCTCATCGGGGCGAAATGTCTGCTCAATGACGTTGCCGGTCATGAGGTTCTTCATCTTGAGGCGAACAAACGGAGAGCCCTTGCCCGGCTTGATGTGGGTGAACTGAATGACGGCAAAAGCCTGCCCGTCTATCTCAAACGTGACACCTGTGCGCAATTCATTGGCAGAAATCAAGGTCTAACCTCCTGGTCCAGGCTGTCAATCGCGGTTATTGTACACGGCAACCAGCGTTGCGTCAAGCATTCACCGACACTTCGCCGCCACACTCTGGGGACACTCAGGAGAGAACCAGCTCCTTGGGCAGCTGCGTCAATGGCTCGAACCCAGTCGCTGTGACGATGACCGAATCCTCGATGCGCATGCCGTACCGTCCAGGAAGGTAAACACCAGGTTCACAGGTGACGACCTGCCCCGGTTCCAGCACGGTGTCGGTCCCCTGGGACAGGCGAGGCGCCTCATGAATCTCGAGTCCGACGCCATGTCCCAGGCCGTGGGTAAAGTACTGCGCCAGTCCGCTCTCGCCGAGATTGCCTCTCACGGTAGTGTCGACGGAACGCGAACTCACGCCCGCCTTGATGCAGTCAAGACCCAGCTGCTGTGCTCCGCGCAGTTTCGCGTAGACGTCCAGCACGTCGGAGGGCTGTTCGCCGAGTGCCACGGTCCTGGTACAGTCACTCATATAGCCCTCATGGTTGACCCCGAAGTCAATGACGATGACCTCGCCGCTCTGGATGACCTTGCCAGATGCGATGCCGTGCGGCAGTGCCCCGCGAGCGCCCGATCCTACGATGGTCGAGAAACTGGTACCCTGGGCGCCCGCCTTGCGCATTTCATATTCCAGCAGAGCGGCCACCTCGTTTTCGGTCATGCCGGCCTTCAACTGGCCGATCATCGCGTTGAACGCCTTGTCCGCGACACGCCCCGCAGCACGCATCGTGTCCAGCTCGCGGGCATCCTTGACGATGCGCATACCTTCGACCACGCTCTCGGTCGGTACCATGGCAACCGAGGGAAACGCAGCACGCATCTGCTCCACCTGGACGAAGGAGACGCGCTCCTTCTCGAACCCCAGCCAGTGAACGTGCCTTGCAGCAAGCAGGCCCGCAATCGACCCGCTGAAGTGCCCCACGTACTCGATGACGTCCACCCAGTCCACCCAGGGGCACTCTTCTCGCGCCTGTGTGGTGAACCGGCCGTCGACGACAAGGTGAACCCCGTCCTGAAGCGCCAGGAGGTACCCCTCTTCGCCCGTGAAACCGGTGAGATACCGCATGCTGGGCGCGGCAAGCGTGAAGAACGCGTCCACGTTCGCCCCGGACATGCGCCCCTGCAGCAGTTCAATCCTGTGTTCATAGTACGAGTTTTCCATCGTGCCTCTCCTTGAAGCTTCTCTATTCGAATGGATTGGTCTTGCCCGTCTCAGCCGGAATCGGCTGAGGAGTCACGGTAAGGAACGTCTGTCTCGTCTTGAGCTGAGTGTTGACCACCTCCAGATTCGTGTGCTAAGCCACCTGGAACACCTGCGGTGCGGGAGTCACAATGGTCGTCTGCCCCATGTGAGGCAGGACCTGGAAATTCCAGACGTAGAAGCCGGCCAGCAGGACCACGATGAAGATCCATGTCCCAGCCGAAATCCTGACTCTGGGCTGCTTCCGTGGACGCGGCGCAATCTTCTTGCCCGCCGGAACCGCCTGAACGCTATTCTTTGCCACCAATTTCTGTGCCATCACACGCCTCCTATTGCAGCTCGTCCGGCTGAGGAACAACCGGCGCTGCAGGAGCCGGCGCACCCACGATTGTCGCGTCAGGGCTCAGGACCATCCACGCCGTCATGGAGCATGTGTACGGGTTGCCCTGACCGGCTACCACGAGGGTGCCGTGCGAAACGGTCAGGTTCGAGGAGACCATGACGTACTTAAACTTCGTGCGGAACGTTTCCTCAAACCGTCGCATGGTCGCGTAATCCTTGGCAGTGAAGTTCATGGTGACGCCGACGGTCTTGGCAAGCTTCAGCTCTGCCGGCTGAGCGGTTCCGCCACCCTGACCCATGGAGGCGTCCGAAATCTGAATACTGGTATACGTGATGCCACTGGCTTTCCCGACCGCCTGAAGGTCAAGCAGAAAGCGTGTGTGTTCGTGCTGGTCGAACAGCACAGGCGTGACTTGTGCAAGCTGGTTGATCCAGACCGAATAGGACTCGTTCTGCCTCACAAAGGCGTCGTGCAGCTTCTGGACCTCCTCGAGCGTGGATAGCTTCGCCTTAGCCGTTGTGACCTGGTCGCGCAGGTCACGGAGCTGGACAAGCTGAGGACTGAGCCCGTAGCGGTAGTAGAAGAAGCAGACAATGCCGAGCAGGAGGATGACGACGACAAGCTTGATTGAAATACTTCTACCCATTCTTGCCTCCTCCCACCCACGTCAACGTGAGGTTCATGGTCGACTTGGGTTGTGGCCCCTGCGTGACCGTGCTCGTCGCATAGGGCACTTGGTAGCCAGCGATCTTTACGTCCTCGAACTTCGGGTCGACGCTGAGCGCATTGAAAAAGCGCACCAGGTCGATGAACTGACTGCTGGTAGCCGCAATCTGCATGGTACCCGCCAAGACCGCCATGTCCGTCTGGGTCACGGTACATGTCTTGGGGAGGTCCTTTGCCAAGTCATCCAGCGCCTGGTTCGTGTTGCTCTGCAACTGCGCAGCCGTGGCGAGATTAGTCTCCATCGCCAGCGAACGCTGGGCGAGCGACCGGTTGAGATCGAGCAGTTTCTGCTCGCTGTCGAGCGCGGCAATCTTGC
>JAPLGH010000100.1 GCA_026390285.1 Caldisericota bacterium | reverse complement strand
TGGGGGCATTCAGGGTCTCCTGACGACGAACAGCGAACGTGTCGAATATGCCGGGAAGACCGGGGTTGATTCCATCGTCCTTGAGGATTTTTCGGCTCGTTTCCAGGGATTGCCTGCTGAGGCCTTTGTACGCGAGATCCTCGTTGGCCGCTTGAACGCGCAGGTGGTCGTCGTGGGCAGAGATTTCCATTTCGGCAAAAGCCGCGCCGGCGATGCGGAAACGATGTCCCGGATGCTTGGCAACGCTGGACGCAGGCTTATCACTGTCGCGCCCGTGATGCTTGGTGGCGAAGTCTGCTCGAGCTCCATAATCCGCAAGGCCATCGTCGAGGGTGACATGGAACGCGCAGCAAGATTTCTTGGGCGTTTTTACTCCATTGAGGGAGTCATCGTTACCGGGAACCATCTGGGAGGTCGCCTTGGTTTCCCAACAGCGAACGTTGAGATTCCCGATCCGGTGAAACTGCTTCCCGGCAACGGTGTGTATGCAGTGCGAGCCGAGGTGAACGGGGCGATTGTGAATGGGGTGTGCAACATCGGTGTCCGTCCCACGATCGTCGCAGGATCCAGAAGAACCGTCGAGGTTCACCTCCTTGACTTTGACCGGAATGTCTATGGACATCTTGTGTCTGTCCAATTTGCGGCCCGTCTTCGCGAGGAGGTGCATTTTGTCTCGCCGGCTGCGCTCGTGAAACAGATCTCGCGTGACGTGCTCAGGGCGCGCCTCATCCTTGGACCGGTCGATGACAGGCGGGAAGCAACATAGTGAAGTCGTCTGCTGACCGGTTTTTGCTTTACTTGTGCTGCGTTTCTGGTACAATTCTGATACATTTATCCCGCACTCGGTCACGCGTTCCGGCTGGACGTCAGACTGGGTCCTGGGACACCTTGGAGGCACAATATGCTTACAGCCGAAGAGAAGTCGAAGATTATCGGTGAATTCAAGCTCACTGAAGATGATACCGGTTCGTTTGAAGTTCAGGTTGCCATGCTCTCAAAGCGCATTCTTGCTCTTACAGAGCATCTTCAGAGCCATCGGAAGGATTTCAGTTCGAAGCGCGGGCTCTACAAGCTCGTTGGAGAGCGCCGAAGACTCCTCAGCAGTCTGAGACGCGTCGACGAAGATCGTTATGCTTTGTTGATCAAGCGGCTGGGAATCCGCAAGTAGGAGCCAATGTTGCAAAGTGATGAGATAAAGACCGTTCGCGGCAATATTGCAGACAAGCCCGTAACGTATGAGACTGGACGGCTGGCCAAGCAGGCCGGTGGAGCCGTTCTGGCGACGATGAGTGGCACAGTCGTGCTGGCGGCAGTTACTGTCAGCAACAGTACGAAGGAGGGACTCGATTTCTTCCCCTTGACTGTTGACTATTTTGAGAAAATGTACGCAGCTGGGAAGATCCCGGGCGGATTCTATAAGCGAGAAGGACGTCCCAGCGAACGCGAAATTCTCCGTTCACGGCTCATCGACCGATCGATTCGCCCGCTGTTCCCGAAGCACTTCCGTCGCGAGGTGCAGGTCATCGTGTACGTGCTGTCTGCCGATGGAGAGAATTCACCTGACGTGCTTGCCATCAACGCGGTATCCGCAGCGCTTCTTATCAGCAATGCCCCGTTCGTTGACGCAGTTGCCGCAGTAAGGGTCGGCAAGATCAACGGGGAGCTTGTTTTCAATCCGTCCTCTTCAGCGATCGACGAGAGCGTACTCGACCTTATTGTGTCTGGCACGGCCAATGGCATTCTCATGGTCGAGTCAGGGGCTCGCGAGATCAGTGAGGCAGAGATGGTCGAGGCTCTGGTACTGGCACAGGAACCAATCAAAGAGATATGCCGCATGGAGGAAGAACTTCGTGTCCAGGCTGGCAAAGAGAAGATCGTCGTCCCCGAGCTGAAGTTGGATGCAGCCATCCAGAAC
>JAPLGH010000159.1 GCA_026390285.1 Caldisericota bacterium | reverse complement strand
CTTGTTGCCAACCGGGGGAAATGGAATACAATCATCGTTGCGCGCCCGTAGCTCAACTGGATAGAGTGACGGTCTACGGAACCGTAGGTTACAGGTTCGATTCCTGTCGGGCGCACCAGTCCTGACATGGCTCTTTCTGATGTTGATTGCATGCTCCTTGCGCTTGATGAGGCCAGGCGTGCCCTTGATGAAGGAGAGATCCCGGTGGGTTGTGTTATTTCAAAGGCGGGCGAGTTGCTTGCTTCCGCACACAACATGCGAGAGAAGGCTCAGGACCCGACAGCACATGCCGAGGTGCTTGCGTTGCGGTCCAGCGCTCAGCGTTTGCGAGACTGGCGGCTGGACGGATGTGTCTTATATGTTACTCTCGAGCCGTGTCCAATGTGTGCGGCTGCGATAGCTCTTGCGAGGGTACAGCGCGTAGTGTTCTCGGCATACGATTTCGACAATGGAGCAGTGGGCAGCAATGGCAATATGCTTACGAGGTCGATCTTTGGATATGCCCCGGAGGTGGTCTCGGGCGTGTTGCGTACTGATGCCGAAGCCCTCCTGCAGCAGTTCTTTGTACGTGTCAGGTCCAAACGGAGAGGTGGCTGAGCGGTTGAAAGCGCCTGCCTCGAAAGCAGGTGACGGGGTTCCCTCGTTCGTGGGTTCAAATCCCACCCTCTCCGCCAGTATCCTGCGGATGCTGGAACGATCGTCAGTCCGCGCACTTGTCGATGCCGGAGTGCAGCCATGAACCCAAAGGTTGCTCCCAGGTACGGCATCGGTTTCGCTTCGCTTCTCGATGAAGTGTCCGATGCACCTCTCAGCGTCATGGGGGTCGTCCCTCCCGGCCTCGTCGGCACCATGTACAGAATCGGCCCCGGCAGGTTCCAGATTGGGGGTTTCACTGCTGGGCATTGGCTGGACGGCTTCGCCCTCCTCTCATCGGTTAGTTTTGGACTACATGGGGTCACCTGCAGCAACCGCTTCCTCGCGAGTTCCTGGTATCAGCGGGCTCTGATGGAAGACGCCATCCCGGACGGCACTTTTGACTCACAGTCCATCCACCAGGGCCGTCATCTTTCCAACGACAATGCCAACATGAATATCACGATTTGGAGAAACGAGCTGGAGGCTCTCGGCGACACGCCACAGAGCATTCTGATCGATCGCGCGACGTTGGCGACGATACGCACGAGGCGATGGGCTCACTTGAGAAGATGCTGTGCCTCCTCACCACACCCCGTTTTCGACCGCATGACCGGAGAGCGCTTTGATCTGTTGCTGTGCAACGGGGAGCCTGCAGGATACGTCATTACCATCACCAGTCCCGAGGGAGCGACGCGGCACTTATGTACTCTCCCATCTTCGCGCCTTGGCTACATGCACTCCTTCAGCGTAACGCCACGCTGGATCGTTCTCGTCGAAGGACCCTTCACAGCATATCCGCGCTCCCTGAGCTCCTCTCGACGTCCATACCTGCGCAATTACGTCTGGGATGCAGGGCGGGGGAGCAGAATCCTGGTCGTCGACCGGAGGACCGGTGCACTGAAGGCGACACTTCCCACGCGCCCACTGTTCGCACTCCACCATATCAACGCGTGGGACGACGGAGATCAAATCCTCGTCGACCTCGCCGCCTACGCGGATCCGAGTATTCTCGACTCTCTGACTTTCGACCACGGAGAGGTTCCTGCAGGCGACTTTCCCGCCCCGCTGGCGACCCGACTTGTCATTGACGTGGAGCACAAGAAAGTCCTTTGCTTGCCGCTGAAGTGCCCGCCGGGAGAGTTCTGCATGATAGACGCCAGGTTTTCGATGCGCCCGCATACCATCCTGTTCGCGGCAGGGCCCACGAGAATGGGCCAGCTTATCGACCGGCTGTGTCGTTCCGATTTGACAACCGGTCGATTCATCGAGTGGTCCTCCGACAACTGTTTCCCAGGTGCTCCGATTCTTGTTCCTGCGGCTGCGGACGGTCCGGAAGGAGAAGGCTGGCTCCTGAGTGTCGTCCTCGACGTTCGCGAACAGCGCTCATTTGTCCTGATTCTGAACGCCACGACAATGACCGAACAAGCCCGCGCATGGCTTCCCTGTGCACTTCCGTTCGGACTGCACGCACTCTTCGTGCCGGAGGAGGCAACAACATGACTTCATCAAAGCACGTACGTGCGTCGTCGTGGGGGGTCCCCGCCGATAGTCGCTACGAACGTCAGGTATGGATGAAACAGATCGGCCCTCTGGGACAGGAGAAACTGGCAAGAGCCTCTGTTCTCGTCGTAGGAGCAGGAGGACTCGGCTCCCCGATCCTTCTCTGCCTTGCTGCCGCCGGAGTGGGCACAATAGGAATAGTGGACGGAGACACTGTCAGCCTGTCCAACCTGAACCGGCAGGTACTCTATGTCACAGGAGACATCGGTCAACCCAAGGCTCTTGTTGCGAAAGAACGGCTGACGGCACTGAACCCGGAGATACGTGTCGAGGCCTATCCGAGCCGACTGGATCCGGACAACGCCTATGCACTCTTCAGCGCCTATGACATGGTCGTCGATGCCACAGACAACTACAGCACGCGATATCTCGTTTCCGACGCTGCCGTCCTTTTTGAGAAGCCGCTGTTCGTCGGTGCGGTCAGCAACCTCCACGGCATGGCATTCACGGTCATCCCGCGGAAGACAGCTTGCTTCCGCTGCCTGTACCCCAAGTCACCTACTGCTGCTATGGCTCGCGAGGAAAGAGCCCGAGGCATTCTCGGCAGCACTCCCGGCATCATCGGATCCATCGTCGCGCAGAACGTGCTCAAGTACATTCTGGGATGCGGAGACTGGCTGGCCGGCAAAATGCTGCTCATGGACGGGGAGGACAATCGCTTCGAACTCGTGCCGCTTGAACGTGACCATGCCTGTCGAGTGTGTGGTGACCAACCAACCATTACTGAGCTATTCTCCATGAAAATTGATCCCCGGCAGAGTTCCTGCTGAAAGGAGGAGCTCCGCGGGGGAAGCTGCGTGCTGCTGTCGGAACGCTCTCAGCGTTCCAGTCGGCAAGCCACTTTCGAACCGTCAAGCTCCAGCACGAGGGAGCCATCGTCAACTTCGCCGGCGACCACCGTCACTTCGTCCGCAAGGACTTCGCGGGCCACGTCTTGCACCGCAGCGGTGAGTGCGGCCGCCACTGCCGCACTTGTACACGTCAAAGCGAGATGTACGCGATCCGTCACCTGATAGCCTTTGTCCTTGCGCTGCCCCTGGACAAAGTGCTCCACCTCTCGTACATACCACTCGGCTCGCAACTCCGGTGTGACCGTGGCGTCAACCGCCACCACAACATTCGCTGCGGACGCAGCGAACAGTCCGCCTTTCCCTGAGACCGTACTGATAACGTCTTCCTTCGTCAGCAAGAACGCCATTCCGTCCATATCCAATGAAGCCTGACCGGTACCCTCCAACTCAGCATAGACTCTCTCTGGATCGGCAGCCAGTGCCATCTGGATCGAGGGGATCAATTTGCCGGCCCTCCTGCCAAGCACGGGGAGGTTGGGCCGCAGTGTGAACTCCACTATGTCCCCGGCACGAGTCACTTCAGCGATCGACTTGACGTTCAGCTCATCTCGAATGATCTCGCCATGGGAAACCAGTGCGTCATAAGCCCGAGCATCATGGACATAGACGGTCACCGCACTCAGCGGCTGTCTCGTCTTGACGCCCGCCTGTTTCCGCGCAGACCTTCCCAGCGACACAACATCCATGACCACCTGCATCGTCCCCGTAAGTTGTGGGTCAAACGAAGACTCATCAAACTCGGGCAGGTCAAGGAAGTGCACTGAAAGCGGAGCCTCGGCACTGTCCGACCGAACCAGGTTCTGGTAGATTTCCTCCGACATGAAGGGCGTAAAAGGTGTCAACAGCCTCGCAAGATCGACCAGGACTCTGTACAGCGTCTGATACGCCGAAAGCTTGTCGGCATCGTTTTCGCTCTTCCAGAAACGCCTCCTGCTGAGGCGCACGTACCAGTTGCTCAGCTCCTCGACGAATGCCTGAATGAGCTTTGTCGCTGGGTTGATATCATAGGCTTCCATGTCTGCACGCACATCTCTCACAAGCACCTGGAACCGGCTTAGCAGCCACCGGTCCAGTTCTGGCCGCTGATCAAATGTCAACTGTGCCGCAGTCGGATCAAAGCAGTCGATATTGGCATACAGTACGAAGAAACTGTAGACACTGCGAAGCGGAATGATGAAGTTCTTGAGAGCGTCGGCAACCACATTCGGTCCAAACCTTCTCGGATACCAGGGTGGAGTGCTCGTATACAGAGCCCATCGGAACGCATCTGCACCCTGCTTGTCGAGAATGCTCCATGGGTCGATGACATTCCCGATGTGCTTGCTCATCTTGTGGCCCTTCTCGTCCAGCACCAGTTCGAGCACCATGCAACGCTTGAAGGCCGGCCTGTCGTTGAGAGCAGTGGAGATGGCGTGCAGGGTGTAGAACCACCCACGCGTCTGATCGATTCCTTCAGAGATGAAGTCGGCTGGATACATCTTTGCGAACTCGCCTTGGTTCTCGAACGGGTAGTGCCACTGTGCATACGGCATCGAACCGGAGTCGAACCAACCGTCGATGACTTCTGGAACACGGTGCATGACGCTGCCGCATACCGGGCACCGCAATTCGATCTTGTCAACGTAGGGACGGTGCAGCTCTACCTCGGGGTCCGGGTTGACAGCCATCCCGTTGAGTTCAGCGATCGAACCTACCGCGTGGTGGTGTCCACAGGAATCGCAGACCCAGATAGGCAATGGCGTTCCCCAGTAGCGTTCGCGGGACAACGCCCAGTCCTTGATGTTCTCCAGCCAGTTGCCAAATCGCCCGTTCTTTATGTGATCGGGATACCAGGTGATCTCTTGGTTGTTCGCAACCATCTGGTCCTTGAACTCCGTCGCGCGGACGAACCACGAGTCCTTGGCGTAATAGAGAAGAGGTGTATCGCATCGCCAGCAGAAGGGGTAGTCGTGTTCGATCCTCTCCGTTTTGAACAGCTTCCCGTCAGCTTTGAGCTGACGCCGGATGTCGGGGTCGCTTCCCTTGGCATCTTTGCCGGTCCACCGGGTTGCTTCAGACGTGAATCTGCCGGCAAGGTCCACCAGCTGGACGAATGGAAGTCCCTCCTTCAGTCCGACGTTCAGGTCGTCCTCACCAAACGCAGGCGCCAGGTGCACGATACCCGTACCGTCAGTCGTCGTAACATAGTCAGCGGTGACAATACGCCACCCACGCGCCTCTTCCGCAGGCCCGACAATGGCATAGTCGTAGAGGCGCTCATATCGAATCCCCGCGAGTTCACTTCCGAGATACGTGCGCACGAGTGTCACATGTTCAGCGTCATGACCAAACACTGCAGCCAAACGTGCAGAGGCCAGCAGATACCGTTCACCTTCCAGTTCGACGAGTGAGTACTCCACATCTGCGTTGACCGCAAGCGCGACATTGCTCGGCAGAGTCCACGGCGTCGTCGTCCAGACCAATGCCTTGACACCAGCCAGTTCACCGGATGTCAGGGAGAACTTCACGAAGATCGTCTCCTCGGTGACATTCCTGTAGCCTTGCGCGACTTCGTGCATCGAGAGAGCAGTCCCGCAGCGCGGACAGTAGGGGACAACCTTGTGTCCCTGGTACAGCAACGCCTTGTCGTAGAAGGTCTTGAGGATATGCCAGACCGATTCGATATAGTCGTTGGTGTAGGTCGCATACGCATGTTCGGTATCCAGCCAGAAGCCGATGCGGCTGGTCATCTTCTCCCACTCCGCCTTGTACGTGAAGACGCTGCTCTTGCACTCCCGAACGAATGCTTCGACCCCGTACTCCTCAATTTGCTGCTTGCCGCTCATGTGAAGTTGTTTCTCGACCTCGATTTCCACGGGCAGACCCTGACAATCCCAACCACCCTTGCGGGGGACGTAGTATCCCGTACCTGCCTTGTACCTCAGGACTGTGTCCTTGAAAGCGCGGGCCAGGACATGGCCAACGTGGGGTCTCCCGTTCGCGGTCGGTGGCCCTTCGAACCACACGAAGCGCTCCTTCTCCTTGCTCAGGTCGAGTGACTTCTCGAAGACATGATTGGTTTCCCAGAATTGGATGGTGGCCACCTCCTGCTCGACAACTTGGCCGGCAGGCAGTACAGGTTCAAACATGAGGCTTCTCCTCGTGTGAAGGTTTTGCTGCGGAAATCAGCATACATACTATGTCGCCAAGGTGTGTTGTCAACCAGACCACAATCACGGACCCACTCTAGAACAGGCTGCTGAGGCACTCCTTCACAGGAGCGAAATTCACCTTTGCGACCGACCGAAGCACGTCCTTGCCCTTGTCTGACGCCAGGCGTCGCATGAACGCCTGTGCCTCCATCGAAGCCCCCTTTGGCAGTCGGACAACTCCACTGTCCCTCGCCACACGCTCGAGACCTTCAAGGAATTCGGCCCTTGCCAGGACGGAAGCTGCAGCCACTTCTGGATACCGTTCTGCGTGCGTTTCCACAATGAAGCGGAAGCTCTGTGGAGTCTTCCAGAGTGCCATCGCTCTTCCGCCGTACTTGTCCAGGATGACTGTCTGAGCCTTAGTTGTGGTTGCCAATTCGAGCAGCAGCTCACCATAGACCTCGTTGAGCAGAACATTCACATTGTGCACCCGAGCATAGCGTGCATTGTACTCATGGGGCATGAGGATGCGGACCGCCGACACGCCGATGCCGTTCAGTCTTGTCGCGACCGTATGCACTTCCGCATCTGTCATGAGTTTGCAGTCGCGTGCCCCGGCTTGAACGAGGTGCCTCCGCTCTGCTTCGCTACGAGCCGCAAACGCAGCAACGACGAGCGGACCGAACAAATCCCCCTTGCCAGACTCATCTCCCCCGACGATGGGAAATTCCGGGCCCTCGGTCGCCCGCTCGGCGCGAGCCAGAATGTCCTCCGCCAGTTGAACCGGCGTTTCACCACCGTGGCCCTGGAACAGGACCTTCCCACTGAGATAGGCGGTGACGACCGAACCCTCGCTCCTCGCCAGGAAGCACACTCCCGGAGGCAACTCAGTCGCTTCGATGGCACCACCCGCGGTCAGAGCCAAGCGGAGACGTTCCATCTGTTCATGCGTCATCACCTTCACTGCGTTCATGGATGGATTGTCTCCCGTTTCGGTAGATGTGCAACACCGGTCAAACGCCAGGGGGGCCGGCGACTGCCGGCCCCCCTGGCGAATCAGTCGATACCCTAACTACGGCTTGACGACGGTGATTCGACCTTCGACCGCGGCGGTCATGTTCGGGTTTGCCTTGATATAGTTCACAAAGCCGTCCCGATTCCATTCGCTCGTCTTGGAAAGGACCTTTGCCCCTACCAGCATGGCATATCCATCACCGCCAAGCGCTGTGTAGTCTTGAACGCAGAGCTTGTACGTGGCGTCCATGTCCATGGGTTTCCCGTCCTTGGTCATGCTGACGACCCGCGAACCCTTCGGCTTGGACGGATCAAACGTGAAGCTGAATCCAGAGATCTGGGCGAACCAGCCCCCTTGGGCAGGATAGGAGCTGACCGAGTTTTCGAGACAGGCCTTGAGCGTCGAACCCTTGACCTCAAGGACCTCCAAGATGTTGTCGAATGGAAGCACGTTGTACGCACTGCCTACCGTGACGTCGCCAACAGGAATGCTGACACGAATACTGCCACCGTCTTCGAAAGCGATATCCGCACCCGTGGAGATGCGCATCCAATCGGCGACGTAGTTGCCTAGATTGGTCTCCTGCGTACGAACGTCAGCCCGCTCTCCGTCAAGCGTTACGAGAGCTTTGCCGATGACAACACTCAACTTGGCCGTCAACTGGTTGTTGTACCCGTCGACGATTGCCTTGATGGTTGGGTCTTCAGGAACAGAGGTTACAGTCGGCACAAGTTCATACGAGACGCTCTGTCCACTAACCTTTCCCTGATAGATGGTGAAGTCGATGACTTCCTTGCCAACGTACGCTCCGGCAGTGCCAGTCTGAGTGATGATTGTCTTTCCGACGACGGCGGCTGTCTTCAGGACTGTATGAGAGTGACCACCGATGATCAGGTTGATGCCAGGGGCTCCAGCAGCAATAGCGGGATCCAGTGGGGCGCCGCCGTTGTCATACCCGCAATGGCTCAGAGCAACTATGTACTGCGCTCCCTGTCCCTTGAGGTCGGCGATCTGGTTCTGCGCCGTTATTGTGGGATCCGCGATGCCGACCCCGGTCAGGCTTGAAGGCGCAACAATGATGGGAAGGTCGGACGTCACGACACCGAACAGCCCGATATTGATCCCGGCCACATTCTTGATGACATTCGATTTCCACCCGAGGTTCACGCCAATAACGTTGGCATTCACATAGACAAACTTCGCCTCTGCAATCCGGTCCTTCAGAACCTGCTGACCATAGTCCCACTCATGGTTGCCGAGCGTTGCCACGTCGTAGCCCATCGCATTGTAGACCTCAATCACGTTCTTGCCCTGGAACATATTCGCTATCGTGGCGCCCTGGATTGCGTCGCCAGCGTCCACAAGCAGAACATGGTCCTTGCCAAACGTGGTGCGCACACTGTTGATGATGGTAGCCTCGCGAGCCGCCCCCGCCACGCTGTTCTTGCTGGCATCGATCACTGGCACCAGGTTGCCATGGAAATCGTTGGTGTGCAAGATGACCACCGTCGGGAACCGCATCTTCACGACCATGTCTGCCAGTTCACCTCTCGTGAGCTGATGCTTCGGGGCAGTGGCCTGAGCAGGTGTAATAAACCCCATCGACTCTGCAAATGCAACGTATGGCAAAGCCCAGTCGGAGATGATAACAGCCGGGTTGGGCACTTGGCCGGATTTCCCGCCGGTACCTGCGGTCGGGATCTCTTGGAAGTTGGCGAGGTCGAAGATGGAGATCTGATCATATTCCCTGCCCAGCGTGACTGCGTAGTCCCGCCATGGGATCGTCGTACTCACGTCGATGTAGGTCTTGCCCTCGTGGTACCACGTGCCCAGGGCATACCCAGTGCGATCCAGCAGCCACTTGGCATTCTTCATCGTGAACGCCTTGAGATCGCTGCCGGTCGGATAGCCGTTGACGACCATTCCAGGAGCTACGGGAAGAGCAATGGCGTACATCTCCACGCCACCGAGAGACTGACCGGAACGCATGTTGATGGTTGCCCCGCCATTCTTCTTCGTATCTGCTGCAAGTGCTTCCCAATCCCACGTACCGTCAGCGTTACGGAACAGGTTGGGGACCTTGTCGAGAGGCTGCGCGCAAAGATCGTACTTGGAAGCCTCATACCCAAATCCGCTTGCTCTCATGAGGGCAGTGACTGCCTGTTCCATCGTCACTGGAGCATCAGGCGCAAACGTCCTGGCCGACGTGCCATTCATCAACTTGAGAGCTTCTGCAGTCCCGACAGCCCGGGCGTACCAGCTGTCGCTGGCTACGTCGAGGAACGAGCTTCCGTGATTGCGGCTGCCGATCGAGGTGTACGACCCGGTGATGATCGCTGCAAGATCGCCACGAGAAGCGGTGGAATCAGGGGCAAATGCCCCTGCCGGGAACTCGCTGAGAGCGCTCTGCCTGTTGAGTGTATCGATCGTTGCACGATACTCTGAGCCGAGATAGTCCGGCACGATGTGCCAGTTGTCGTCAACTGTTGGATCGATCTTCCCAGTATCCTTGACATACTGGATCATCAGGTTACGGATCTCGTCGCTGGACTGGTAGACAATCGGTGAGCCCTTGAACCCAAGGAATCCACCACCGCCCGCGCGGTAGTTGTTGAGAGCCAGCGTATACGTTGCAGTCATATCCATGGGCTTGCCATGATACATCAGGCCGCTGATGCGCTGTCCGACCGGCTTGGTGATGTCGATGACGTAGTCGGCTCCCTGCAGCATGTCGTAGTTGTAGCCAGCCACGCTGGAGTTCACCAGACTGGTCGCCGTCTTGTTGTACGTGTACGTGTTGAAGTAGTTCGCAGACCACTCAAGCTCATCCTTGATCTGCTGTCCGGTTACACTGATGGCAAACAGCGTATTCTCGTAGATGTAAAGTGAATACATGTCGCGGACAGTCAGGGGGCCACTCTTGAAACTGGGAGCGGGAGTTGGCAACATTGCTGCGAGCGAGAGGTCAGTGTTGGCATACTTCATCTGGACCTTCTGGATCAGGTCCATGATGGCGCTGTCCTCGGTCCGTGACGTGGCTCCGGGGAAATCGCCCGTCGCTTCGCCCAGCGGTTGCTTCATATAGTTGACAGCCGTTTCATGCTGTGTCTTGGTTGCGTCGAGAATGGCCTGATCAGCCACAGTGTCCGCAGTCACGGAGAGATTGACTCCAGTCTTCGTGACAACCTTCCAGCCGGTGGCAGCCTGTTCCATAGTAATGTCTGCCTTGCAGATCTCCACGCCCGCGTTCTTCGGCTGCATGACAAGAACGCCGTTCAGTGTCTTGCCCGGGATGGACAGGTGGGTATGCCCGGTCAGCAGGACATCGATACCGGGCACCGTCGTCGCAATGGCATAACACTGGTTTTCGATTGACGTGCCAAGGTCCTTGCCCGTGTCGATATCCTTCTCAAACCCCTCATGCGCCAAAACGACCACAAGGTCGACCTTCTCGGTCTCCTTGAGGACCTTGACCCACTTCTGGGCCTCTTCGACAGTGTCCTTGAAGACAAGACCCTTGATGTTGGCGGGAACTTCCCAGTTCGGAATGTTCTTGGTCGTCAGGCCCAGGATGCCAACCTTCACGCCGGCTACAGTCTTGACGATGTACGGTGTGAAATAGTTGGTGCCATCTTCCTTGTAGATGTTGGCGGCAAGCCACGGGAAGTTGGACTCGGTCCGAGCCTTGTCGACGACAGCGAGCCCGTAGTTGAATTCATGGTTGCCAAGCGTCATGGCATCGTATGCCATGATGTTCATGGCTGCTACTACCGGGTTCTTCGCGGTCGTATCCACCTTGTTGAAGTAGTACGTCAGCGGGGTGCCCTGCTGATTGTCGCCATTGTCCAGGAGAAGCGTATTGGGGTTGTCAACCCTGACACCCTTAACCAGCGTGGACAATTTTGCCAGTCCGCCATTCGCGGGCGCGTCCTTGAAGTAGTCGTACGGGTAGATAGCCCCATGAATGTCACTTGTCTCGAGCAAGGTTATCTTCACGGTCGTAGCAGCGTTGGCTGCCTTGAACGGGAAGCTCGCAAACACCAGGCCCAGTATGAGAATCACGCTGAGCAGAACTGACAGGCGTCTCTTCATTCCATTCCTCCCGACTTGCAGAATAGACATCTTGATCCTATATATTGTAGTCTGGCAACAGGAGAATACAATTTGTAGGCCGCGATTGAGAGAGATCAGCCGCGACGCAAAGGAGCGACTGTGGAACTCTCACTCTTGCATATGTCGACCGTTCAGCAGGCCCATGATCTTCTGAATGGTCTTGGGTGTTATTCTGTCGGGGCCGATCTCATGGCAGCTAAAGCTCTATTCCTTGTGATGCGAGTGAATGGCCTGCTCCCGCAGGCTGCCAACATCCTGAAACAGGAAATGCTGGCCAAAGGGGGCGAGGTCGCCGTACCATCCGGGGCTCTGCGTATGGAAGCAGGACGCGTAGACTGCATTGTGATGGGGACACTCGCTCAGTACGCTCAAGTTGTTGACATACTGAAACAGCAGCCATTTGAGCTGTCAGACCTTGCGAAGCGGCTGCAGCTCTTTGCCGGACTTGCGGCTGCTCGCCCTGCCAGAAGCTGGTTTGGCCTGGGTGCTGGTCCAGTTGTAGGAAGCCTGGTCGACTGCGACTTGCGGCCGCCCGGGGTCCACGACCATGCGGCCAACGCCGTTGCTCTCGCGTGGAACCTCCTCGAACAGCGATCGGACTTCCTTGTGGTCATTGGTTCCGACATCTCCATGGTAAAGGACGTAGCTCAGCAACTTGTCGGCACTGCCGCCTGTCCCGTCGCAGTCTGGGTGCCGAACAGCCCGTCCATAAGCCTTGTGCCTGCAATGCCCGTCATCGTCCAGCAAGGCTATGGCCCACCGAGTACCGATGGACCGGTGCTGGCCATGTGCACCGACGAAGGGTCCGCGGATTTCATCGAGCAACTTGTATTGGCTGGTGTCCCCGCCGAACGGCTTTTCCTAACGGCGACCCTTCAGTACGGACCCTCCGACAACGTCTCAGCGCACCTGATCCCGGTCGGTCTTCCTCGACTCGACGCCGTCCTTGTACGACAACAAGCCGTCGCCACGCTTTCCATGAGCACACGAGCAAGTGTACTGACCCGCCTCGTCGACCGTGGAGCAAGCGTCTTCATCACGGACGCGCCCCGCCACCTCCGTGAACTCCTGGACGCTATCTGCGAGGACCCATGGAACTCCTCACCTATTCGAACATAGCGTCAACCCAGGACACTGCACGCCACATCGCGCTCGATGGTCATTTGCTGCCATTCGCCGTCATTGCCGAGGTTCAGTCCCAGGGAAGAGGACGACGCGGCCGGAGCTGGGATTCGCCAAAGGGAGGTCTGTGGCTTACGCTCGCGCTGGCCGTGCCGTCGGCCGAGACGGTCCGTCAATCCGCAATGGTGACCGCACACGCAGTCGCAAGCTCCGTGTTGACAGAAACCGGCATTCGTACGCTCGTGAAATGGCCCAATGACCTGCTTGTCGGGCGTTGCAAGGTCTGCGGCATCCTGGCTGAGACCCTCGTTCAGACTGGAGCGACGACGTTGCTGGTGGGCATCGGTCTCAACGTCAACAACATCATACTGCACGATCAATTGCCACGCGCTGCCCCACTCAGAGGAGAATTGGGGCGTATCCTCGACTTGCAGCACCTCCGCGCAAGTATCCTGAGCATGGTAGAACAAGACCTGAGAATGCTCATTCTGCATGGCTTCGACACGTTCGTCCCCTGGATGAACGCCAATCTTGCCCTGCGGGGCGAACTGGTCACCGTGGAATTCAACGATCAGCGCGAGTCGGGCCGGGTGGCAGGCTTATCAAGAACCGGCGCCCTCCTCCTCGAGAACCCTGACGGGTCGCTCAAGGAAGTGGACGCCGGAAGCGTCTACGACTGGTAGTCAGCTCTCGCCGACTCAGTGTTTGTCACTGTTGAACCGAGCCGCCTTCAGGACATTGTCAAACAGCATCAGGGTTGTCAGTACTCCGACTCCACCAGGCACTGGTGTGATCAGCGATGTTTTTGGGCGGACACCCTCGAAATCGACATCACCTACGATCTTCCCATTGACGTCGTTGATGCCAACGTCGATGACGACGGCGCCTTCTTTGACATAGTCAGCCGTGATCGCCCTTGGTCTCCCCATCGACACGATCAAGATGTCCGCCTCACGCGTGTACTTGGCAAGGTCGACGGTCTTGGAGTGGCACACGGTGACTGTAGCGTCACGCTGCAGCAACAGGGAGGCGACTGGCTTGCCCACAATGTTGCTGCGACCAACAACGACTGCGTTCTTGCCCTGGATGCGAACGCCGTAGTTCTCCAGGAGAGAGATGATCGATCTTGCGGTGGCAGGAACAAAGCGAGGCTTGCCGATCATCAGCTGCCCCATGTTGAAAGGGTGAAAGGCATCGACGTCCTTGTCGGGATTGATGGCGTGCAAGATTGAATCCACATCATATTCCTTTGGCAAAGGAAGCCCAACCAAAATACCGTCGACGTCCTTCGAGTCGTTCAGCTGGTGGATGAGCTCAAGCACGTCAGCGGCCCCGATCGACTCATCGATCTTCCGGAGTTCAACATAGAACCCGAGCTCCACTCCCTTGTGTGACATGTTCTTGAAGTAGACCATGGTCGACGGGCTGTTGCCTACCACAATCACGCTCAGGGAGGGATTGTGTCCTTCCGACTTCAGGCGTTCGACCTCCTTCGTGATCTCAGCTTCGATTTTGCGCGTGAACAGTGATGCTTCCATGATGGATCCCATATGCGTCTCCTTTTCGACGTGACCCGCCGGCTACTCGACCGGTGCGGGAGTGTAGTGTTTACCAGCCACATTCAGGCAGTAAGTCGACACTGGGACAGGCTTCGCTATCCCCACTTGCTCTTGTCTACGTGTACCCTGACCTCCGCGACGGAGAACTGCCGAACGTGGATTCTCCCCGTCATACAGAAGCCCACAAACAGTACAACGCCACATCTTCATGACAACCACCTCCGTCACCAGTGTAGTTCGAACGCCAATGCAATCAACAAACCGCCGTCTACCTATCGGCCATGCCTATTCTGCAGCCAGAAGAGACTTCAGCTGATCCGCCGTCACGCGTGCGTCGACGCTGCCCTGAACGACTCTTCCTGCGCCACCCGACCTGGCTCCGAAGGTCTCCCTTATCCGCGCACCGAAGGTCGCCAGCAACGCCTCGCTTCCGGCAGGGACGGAGCAGACGAACTGCCCGTCAGTGCCACCACTGGGATAGACAAGGACGCAGAGTGGACCCGGAGCCGACGTCAACTTGGCCACCACCATACGAGCAAGCTCTCCTGGGACATCATCGAGAACAATCACCGCAACACCGTATGAGACAATTTCGTTCAGCGCATGGTCTGCAAGCTCATCCACGGCCATCGCCAGCAGACCTTTGACCTGCTTGGCCGCATCATGGTCGCGCTGCTGCAACTTCGTAATCGAAGCAGAGATATCGCCGATTCCGCAGGTCAGCCGATGTTCAATGTCCTGAAGTACTGCTTCACAGTGCCTTCGGTGCGCCGTCGCCGTTCCGCCCGCAACGAAATAGAGACGAATATTGCCGCGCACCTTGTCCGTTCGTACGATGGCGAACCCACCAATCTCCCCAGTCGAGGCAACATGGGTCCCGCCACACGGATTTGTGTCAACATCGCCTATCCGGACAAGACGGAGTGGTCCACCTGCAAGTTCGGGCACCTTGCGCACATCGTAGGAAGCGATATCTCCCGCGTCGACGAACAGCGTCTCGACCGGTAGACAACGCCAGATGACTCGCTCCACGGCATCTTCGACCTCCAGCAGGATGCCGTCGCTGACCGCTGAGGCCCTGATCTCGATGCTGGCTTCCTCCTCGGTCATGTGGAAGGACAGCGTGGGAATACGCCTGTCATCCAGCAACCTGCTCAGAATATGCTGGGCCGAATGCAGTTGGGTATGACGGCCCCGTCTCTCAGCATCGACGATGCAAAGCAGGTGCTGGCCAATATCGACAGAGAATCCCTGAGGCAAGAGAACATACGGGCCCACTTCATCCTGTAGAGCATCGAGGATCGTCGTTCCAGCCACCGTCCCTCCATCTGCCAGCTGTCCACCGGACTCGGGATAGAAATATGTGGTTTCAAATCGCACGACGAGGCCCCGTTCTGTCTTCGCCGTACCAACAACGATTCCGTCGAATTCAAGCTTGTGACCGTCCTCCCAGTACCCTTTCTGCACAGCGGACTCCTCTATCCCTACTCCGGCTTTTTCGCACGAAGCGATTTCAAGTACCCGACGATCACATGCTCATACCCGGCCCCAGTGGGTAGATAGAGAGCCCGGTCATGCACCTCGTCGGGAAAGTACTCCTGAGCCACCCAGTTTCCGGGGAAATTGTGTGGATACTTATACAATGCCTGCCCAGTACGGCTGTTCTTCAACTGAATCGGCGTATCGACGTTTTTCGTCTGCTGGGCAAGGTCCCGCGCACGGCGCATGGCCCCCAATACCGAATTATTCTTGCGGCTCCCAGCAAGGTAGATGACGGCCTCTGTCAGGTTCAGCATCGCTTCAGGCAGCCCGACGGCGTGCACCGCATCGTACGCAGCCATAGCCATCACAGTGGCAAAGGGATTCGCGAGGCCAACATCCTCCGCCGCGAAGATGATCATGCGTCGAGCGACGAAGAGAGGATCGTCTCCCGCATCGATCATGCGCGCCATGTAGTACAACGCAGCATCCGGATCAGAGCCACGCATCGACTTGATGAATGCCGAGGCAAGGTCATAGTGTTCCTGCTCGAAGTTCTTGGCTACTGGGACTTCTTTGAGCAGTTCGCTGAGGTCTGCTCCCTCTGTCAAGCTCCCTGACTGGTATAGCCATACCAGAGCATTGACAGGCGACGCGCGCATCCCCAGATCTGAAGGCCGCCACGCGGTTCAACACGGTCCCGCTGACCTGCATGCCCACTTTCTCGCATCCCTTGGTGAGAACACGTGTGATCTCGGCCGTGGTCAGCGGCGCAAATCGCAGCATGAAGATCCTCGAACGCAACGCAGGCGACAATGCAGCATATGGACTCTCTGTCGTCAAACCAACAAATGTCATCAGGCGGTTTTCCAGCATGGGCAGAAGAAAATCCTGCTGAACCCGGTTGAACCGGTGAACTTCGTCCACAACCAGGAGGAAAGGACGCCCAACATGGCGAGCCACAATTTGACGCAACTCAGGTAAGCCCGCTGAGACGGCGGTCACATACTCCATCTCTTCGCCCAACTGTTTGGCCACAAGTCGCGCGAACGTCGTCTTTCCACACCCCGGAGGGCCCCAGATGATCGCACTGAACGGCACGCGATCACTGACGAACTTGCGAAGCGGTGTACCCG
>JAPLGH010000139.1 GCA_026390285.1 Caldisericota bacterium | reverse complement strand
TCCGGATTCATCGGACAGCCGCGGTATCTGGCCCGGTATGTGCCGCTGCTGCAGGGCTTCCTGTTTGGCAGTGTGGCCGTCATTGGCATGCTGCTCCCGCTGACACTTGCCCCTGGGCTGATTTTTGACGGCCGTTCCGTCGTGATCAGTCTGTGTGGCCTGTTCTTTGGTCCCGTCGCGGTTGCGCTTGCCGCTGCGATGGCGACTGTCTTGCGGATCATCCAGGGCGGACCAGGGGTCGTCATGGGGGTGTCGGTGATCCTGGAATCCGGACTGATTGGCCTGGTATTCCATGCTCGCTGGACGAGACAGGACGGCGAAGTCTCGACAAGGCAGCTCCTGGTGTTTGGCGTGCTGGTCCACGCCGTCATGATCGCGCTCACGGCCACACTGCCCGCAGGCATGAGGCTCAGCACGCTCAGGAGCATCGGTCTGCCGGTCATCCTGACCTATCCGCTGGCTGCCGTCCTTATCGGCAAGATTCTTTCCGACCATGCGGCACGAAACAGGTTCCTGAAAGCGCTGCGGGAAAGCGAATCCAAGTTCCGGACTCTTGCTGAGTCGACGCCCATGGCGATTCTCCTCTACCAGGACGACAAATGGGTGTACGCGAACCTGGCTGCCACGGAGATCTCCGGCTATTCGAGTGCCGAATTGCTGTCCATGAACTTCTGGGACTTCATCCATCCCGACTACAGGGACATCGTGAAGGAACGAGGTCGGAAGCGGCAGACGGGCGAGAGCACGATCGACCACTACGAACTGAAGATCGTTGCCAAAGACGGAACAGAAAAGTGGGTACAGCTCTTCGGAGATCGACAGAAATACAGGGGCGCCCCGCCGGGCTCATCACAACACTGGACATCACCGAGCGGAAACAGGCAGAGGCAGAGAAAGCGAAGTTGGAGGAACAGTACCGGCAGTCACAGAAGATGGAGTCTATCGGCCGTCTGGCCGGTGGCGTTGCCCATGACCTGGATAACCTGCTGACACCTATCCTTGGTTTCGGTGGATTGCTTCTTGACGGCTTCGGCTCAGACGATCCACACAGGGAGTTTGTTCAGCAGATTGTTCGTGCTGCCGAGAAATCCCGGGACCTGGTGCGCCAACTTATGGCGTTTGGCCGCAAACAGGTGCTGGAGTTCAAACCTCTCAACCTGAACACCATGCTCGCGGAGTTTGAGGAATTGCTGCGGCACACCCTCCATGAGGATATTGCTCTCCAGGTTGTCCTGGCACCCTCCATTCCAGCAATCCTTGGAGATGTCGGTCAGTTGGAACAGGTGGTCATGAACCTGGCGGTCAACGCGCAGGACGCCATGCCTGAAGGTGGCAGGCTGACCATCGAAACGGGCGTCGCAGACCTGGACGCCGCCTACGTTGCCGAGCACCAGGGCGTTCTGCCGGGCCGCTAGGCATGGACGCCGAGACCCAGGAGCACATCTTCGAACCCTTCTTCACGACGAAGGAGATGGGTAAGGGCACCGGCCTGGGCCTGGCCACGGTGTACGGCATCGTGAAGCAGCACGGGGGCAACATCTGGGTCTACAGCGAGTCTGGCAGGGGAACGACGTTCAAGGTCTATCTGCCCTCGGTCGAAACGAGCGCCGAACCCGTCGAGAAGGCAGGGGTGACTCCTCTCGAGGACCTCCGTGGCACCGAGACCATTTTGCTGGCAGAAGACGACGCCGTGGTTCGCAGTCTTGCGCAGGGTGTCCTTGAGCAGCAGGACTACACGTTCTGTGAGCAGCAAACGGCCGCGAGGCGCTTTCTGTTCTTACCAATTACCGAGGGTCGGTGCAGCTACTGCTCTCCGACGTTGTCATGCCCGAGATGAATGGACGGGAACTCTTTGCCAACATTGCCAAGTACCACCCGGCGATGAAGGTCCTCTACATGTCCGGCTACACGGAAAACGTCATTGCCCACCGCGGGGTGCTGGACGCCGGCGTCCAGTTTATCCAGAAGCCTTTTACTGTGCACGCTCTGAAAGCTAAGGTCCGGAAGACGCTGGACGACGGACAGCACGGACCCCAGTGACAGCAGTCGCCCGTTCCCGCCGACGGACCACCATGACCGGAGCGCTGGTTCTCACTCTGGGACCAGCCGTCATGGGCACATTCCTGCTGCATCGCTGGCTTCCGGCGCTCGACTGGGTGCAGTCGTGGCTGCTTGCCATCACGGGTATCACATTTCTTAGCTACGGCTACGACAAGATGGTCGCGGGGACCCGGTCGACCCGGGTACCAGAGCGAGTCTTGCTGACACTAGCGTTTGGCGGCGGTACCGTCGGCGCGCTCCTCGGCATGCGGCTGTTTCACCACAAGACCAGCAAAGAAAGCTTCCTGGAACGCTTCCGGCTGGTCGTTGCCGTCCAGATCGTTGTCGTCGCCAGCTGGTACATCTTCCTGCGCCCGCACTGACAGGATCCTTCATAGAAACCGACCGGATCTGCGAATGGTGTCTCCACGGTTGGGGTTGACCTTCATCCGTATCTGCCGACAATAAGACCAACTGGTCGGTTTGTGTAAGACCGAACCGTTGGGGGTTACCGTGAAACAGGAAGAACGTTCGCAGGAAACACGAAGCCGCATCCTTGCGGCAGCCGAGCAGAATTTTGCCGAGCACGGCTATGATGTAACCAGCGTGGACAGTATCTGTCGCGCCGCTGGTGTCAGCAAGGGGGCCTTTTATCACCATTTTCCCAGCAAGGGGTCAGTGTTTGTCGCACTCCTCAACGCGTGGCTGGCAGAGCTCGACCGGCAGTTCACTGCAGCACAGGCCGGGAGTGAATCCGTGCCCCGGCAGGTTGCGGCGATGGCGGCAGGAGTGAATGAGATCTACCACGTCGCCGGCATCAAGTGGAGCATCCTGCTGGAATTCTGGGCTAAGTCCAAGGCAGATCCCGAAGTGGCACGAAGCACTGTCGATATGATTCGCAGATACCAGGGGTTCTTCCAGCAGGTGCTGGAACGGGGGGTAGCTGAAGGGAGCGTGCAGGTGAAGGATGCGAACCTCGCAGCAAGCCTGATGCTCAGTGTTGTTCTGGGGTTGCTGCTCCAGGGCATCCTGGACCCGGAAGGCCAGGACTGGGGGGCGCTCATGCAGCGCGCATTGGCTATGCTCATGGAGTCCATGGGCGGGAGGCTACAATGAGAGTTCTCGTGACAGGGGCATTTGGAAACGTCGGGACGTATGCCGTCGATGAGCTGCTGCGACGTGGCGCAACAGTCCGCTGTCTGGATATTCCGTCGCGCGCGTCGAAGCGAAAGGCGCGGCCCTATGCTGGCAAGATCGAGATTTTCTGGGGCGATATCCGCAACACGGAAGTCGTGGCGCGGGCCGTTCAAGGTGTCGACGCCATCGTCCACCTGGCCTTCATCATCCCGCCGAAGAGCGAGCAGCGCCCAGCTTGGGCCGAGACGATCAATGTCGGCGGCACGTGGAATCTCCTGCAGGCCACGCTCGCTTGCGCGCGTCGTCCGCGCGTCGTCTTCAGCTCTTCCATTGCCCTGTACGGGCAGACACAGCATCTTGTCCCACCACGGACGGCTGACGAGTCTCTGCATCCCGACATGCAGTATGCTTACCAGAAGCTGACCTGCGAACACATGCTGCACGCGTCTGGCCTGCCCTGGGTCATCCTTCGGTTTGGTGCCGTCCCCCCCATTGAGTTCGGCGAGCTGGACCCGCTCATGTTTGAGGTCCGGATGGACGACCGCATGGAGTACCTTGCGCCCATGGACGCAGGTACGGCGGTCGTGGCGGCGGCCCTGCTTCCTGGGCTGGAAGGAAAGACGCTGATGGTCGCGGGCGGGCCTTCGTGCCAGGTGACTGGGCGCCAGTTCATGCAGCGCTCGTTCGATGCGCTGGGCATCGGGATGCTGCCTGAGTCGGCATTCTCGCAGACGCCGTTCCATTGTGACTTCATGGATACCGAAGAGAGCGAACGTTTGCTGCACTACCAGCATCACAGCTTTGAGGAGACGCTGGCGCTGCAGCGGAAAACTCTTGGATGGAAGAAGTTGTTTGTTCCCGTCGTACGACCATTCCTCCGTCGCAAACTACTGGCAATGTCGCCCTACTACAAGCATCCGCGTGGTCGAGGAATCTCCAGGGCAAGTTCCATACCATTCCTTCCAGGAGGCGAAGCACTGAAGTAGTTGCCACAGTACTCATTGAAAACGCGCTCCCAATGATATAGTAGTGACATGACAAAGAGAATTGCCGTAGTCGGAGCAGGTGGCAGAACGGGGGCGCTGTTTGCCCATGAGCTGAGGGACTCCGCCGAGATCGTGGGCGTTGCGCGGCACGCACAGGCAGAGGACATACGCGAGGGCAGGATTCTGGTCGAGCGGCAGGGGAGCATGCCAGAACGGCTGGCATGTGATGTCATCGAGGATAATGCATTCACCGCTAAAATCGCTCCAGACTTCCTTTTTCTGGCAACGAAGAATCCCGTTGCCCCATCAGTGAGGCATTACTACGAACGGGGACAACAAGAAAACCCTCCTGATTTGATCCTGTCTCAAAATGGGGTTGTTGCAGCGGAAGAGGCAAGAACTGAACTCGAGAGCGTCTTCGGCGCGCGCGCCGACGCGATCAGAATACTGCGTGTGAGCTTGTTCAACCCTGTATCCGTCAAGGTGTCTGGCGACAAGACGGTGATTGCGTATTTTGCCCCGGTGCGCCTGGCGTTTGGTGTGGCGTCCGGGCCAGACGGGACGCAGGATCTGCAGGACCTGTTCCTTGGGGCCGGAATCGAAGCGGAGGCAGTCGCGTCATGCGACGTCAAGAACATGGAGTTTTCCAAGCTCTTCACCAACCTCCTGGGCGTACCTTCCGCCGCACACGGCCTGACCATCGAAGAGGGTGTTGCCGACCGGGCGGTTTTCGAAGAGGAAATCATGGCGTTGCGGGAGTACGCACAGGTCGTGAAGAGGAGTGGAGGAAGATTCCTGAACTTACGCCACTTTCCGACGGGCTCGTATGCGGCACTGCTTGGCGTAGTCCCTATGCCCATGCTGAGCCTGTTCAGGAAGCAGATTGCCACGGTGATCGCGAAAGGGAGAGGGAGCAAGGAGAAAGGGAACATTGATGAAATTGACTACTATAGCGGTGCAGTCGTGATCATGGGGGAACGCCTGGGCGTTGAGACCCCCGTGAACAGGAAGATATATCGGACAATGAAGGCAAGAACACGATGACGTTCATTGTGCTTGCAATTGGGGCATATCTCCTGGGTTCCATCCCTTTTGGGTTTCTGGTAGGTAAGTGGAAGGGAGTGGACGTCCTGCAGATTGGTTCCAAATCTGCCTCATCCACCAACGTCTCACGTGCGCTCGGCTGGAAATGGGGAGTTGTTTCGGCACTCCTGGATTTCTCGAAGGGCTTCTTGCCGGCATATCTGGCCACGCTACTCTTGTCGAGTCAATGGCAGGTCGTCGCTGTTGCGTTGCTGCCCATGGTTGGGCAGGTCCTCCCTGTGTTTCTTCGATTCAAAGGAAGGAAGACCAGTTTGGCCAACCTGATATTCCCGTGGATCCTGGTCGTCCTGATGTACATCTTCTTCCCGTTGTATTACGTCATATTCGCTGTACTGGGGGCCTCGTTCCTGGCATTCGCGCTGAGAGGCAACATCAGGAGACTCATCAAGGGAACCGAGCCTGATACGCCCTTGAAATGGTAGCAGGCACGTGGCGATGCTGGTCCGGAAGCGTGCAGACGTGAACGGATCCATGAGGAGTTGAAACAGACCCATGAGCGACGCGATTTGCGAGTACTACTTCATCGTCCCTGACGCGGGCGACACCCATATCCTCCTCGTGCCGGAGGGCAAGTTCTGGACGCTGCCTCATGCGAGCCAGGCGGGCGTCTTCAAGTGGCAGTCGACTGCGCACGTCAACAAGACTGCCAACGAGGCATTTGGGTTTCGCGCAACGACACGTCGTTGTGTCTCACCAGACATGGACCCCGGTTCTCCTGTTCAGGAGCTGGTCTACGTCGTAGAGAATCATTCCGCGACCTGGACTCTGCCCTCGACCGCCCGGTGGGTGGGCGCTGGAGACCTGTCCATGCTTGAAGTCGCTACACCCGGCATGGCAAGGGTCATCGA
>JAPLGH010000062.1 GCA_026390285.1 Caldisericota bacterium | reverse complement strand
CAAGCTGGCCGAGCGTCCGGATTCAATACTGTATTATTCTAATCTACTGAGTCCAATATGCAATCGGTGTTTGTCGAAGAAAGACGGCGGGACCACTCATCCGCGCAAGCGACTTGTGGATCAACCTCACAACGTGACTGCATGGAGTCGCTGTTCCGGTGTCTCTTGTCGTCAAGTCCCAGATGAACTGAACGCTTGACCGAGGCACCGCGGCTGACTATAATACCTATTAACAGCAATACTGCTCACAGCAAGAAACGGAGCCCAGAGGAGCCCTTGACTATGAAACAGTTCGTCCGGTTCGTCTTGCTATTGGTTCTGTGCCTGGTTCTAAGTGTTTCGGAGCTGCGGGCTGGTACTTCCGCAGCGCGGGCAGCAGACATCGGAACGTGGACACGATTGCCGCCGTACGAAAGTCGACTTCTGTGTCTTGCCATCGACCCGCTCTCCCCGTCCATTCTGTATGCCGGAACGGGTGGCAGCGGCGTCTTCCGTTCCCTCGATAGCGGCACGACTTCCACTGCCGTGAATTCTGGGCTCACTGATCCGTGGGTATGGTCTCTTGCCATCAATCCGGTCACTCCGGCCACACTGTACGCAGGGACCGACAGTCATGGCGTCTTCCTCTCGACGAACGGCGGCAATGTCTGGACAACAGCAAACGCGGGGCTCCTGAGTCTTCATGTGAGTTCCCTGGCCATCAATCCCCACGCGCCCACCACCCTGTACGCTGGCACCGCGGGCGGCGTCTTCCGCTCGACGAACGGCGGCAGTGTCTGGACGGCGGCAAACGCGGGACTCACGAATCTCCAGGTGAGCTCACTTGCTATCAATCCACTTACCCCCGCCACGCTGTACGCCGGCACCACGGGCGGTGTCTTCTGCTCCAGGGACGGTGGCACTACGTGGACCATCGCAAATGCCGGGCTTACCAATCCATGGGTCTGGTCCCTTGCCATCGATCCACTCACCCCCACCACGCTGTACGCTGGTACTGTGGGTGGTGTCTTCCGCTCGACAAACGCTGGCACTTCCTGGACGGCCGTGAATACCGGGCTCACAGACCTGTGGGTCCTTGCTCTTGCCGTCGACCCTCTCACTCCCACCACCCTGTATGCCGGCACCGGCAATGCCGGTGTCTTCCGCTCCGCCAATGGTGGCACCACATGGACCGCTCTGAATGCCGGGCTCACCGATCCATGGGTCTGGTCCCTTGCCGTCGATCCGTTCGCCCCGACTGCACTCTATGTGGGTACTGGAGGTAGCGGGATCTTCCGGTATGATGCCGTGTCTTCCTACACACTCACGGTTATGGCGTCGCCGTCTGCCGGCGGCTTGATTGGAAGGTCGCCCGATGCTTCGTTGTATGCTCTTGGCTCGGTCGTGACCCTCACCGCCATCCCTGCCGCCGGCTACACGTTCACCGGCTGGACCGGTGACCTGGATAGCACGGCGAACCCGGTGGCCGTCACGATGGAGGCCGACAAGACCATTACCGCCGTCTACTCTGTCGACAGCTACACGCTCACGGTCAACGTGTCCGGTTCCGGCTCGGTTGCCACGTTCCCGGATCAGGTCACGTTCAGCCGCAGCTCTGTGGTACAGTTGACTGCGACTCCGGCTGATGGGTGGGAGTTCACCGGATGGACTGGAGATCTTACAACGGTCATGAACCCGATAACTCTCATTGTCGGCGGTGCACACGTTGTTGTTGCTCAATTTGAGCCGGTGGCTCCATCCTTGGCATCATCTCTTGGTATCGTTGTCATTGGAGGAGGTTCTGTCGTACGTTCGCCTGATCGCGACCTGTTCGACACGACAGAGGCCGTTGAACTTAGAGCGGTTCCAGCAGCAGGCTGGGCATTTTTCGAATGGAAGGGCGACCTGAGCGGAAACGCGCCAACCGTGTGGCTTCCCATGAACGCCTCCAAATCCGTTGTTGCAGTGTTTTGCGAGCTTCCTGAAGAGGAGTCCTGGACGGTCGTCCTGGATAGCGGGGCAAATGGAAAAGTCACTCCGAGCGGGACGCAGATGGTCAAGGATGGAACCCCCATGCGCATCGAGCTCCAACCGAATGTCGGTTACCAGATCGACCGGCTCGTTGTCGACGGGAGGTCAGTTCCTTTGTCATCGGCTGCAGCCCAGTCGTACGACTTGGACCCTATCACGACAAATCACATTGTGCAGTGCAGCTTCGTGGTAGTCCCAGCCGTTTTAAAAACCCATGTGGTTCGCCTTACCATCGGATCGATGTGGTTGACAGTAGACGGGCAGCAGACTGGGCTGGACGCTGCCCCCATGATCGTGAACAACAGGACGCTCCTGCCCATTCGCGCGATCGTCGAGGCATTTGGCGGAACCATCGAGTGGCATGTGGAACTGCGTGTGGTCACCATTCATCTGAACGGGAACGAGGTCAGTCTCCAGATAGGGAACTGGCAGGGTTACGTGAACGGCGCTCAGACGGCGATTGACGTTCTTGACCAAGAGGTAGTCCCCGTGATCATCGCCGGGAGAACATACCTTCCACTCCGGTTCGTTGCCGAGAATCTGGGGCTACAGGTAGAGTGGGATTCTGTCACGCGAACTGTGACGGCGCAAGGTTAGTGTGCAGCCTTCACTGAGGGACTCCGCGATTTCAGCGATGACCAATTGTCTAGAGGCTATGACTGGGCGCCATCTTCCCTGGCACCGTAGTGGACCCAGGCGATTCGAGTTGAAACCAGTTGCTCGCGGAACTCTCCCGACTTAGAAAGATTGTTGAGCAATCGGCGAACGATAGCGACGACGAGTCCTCAAGTGCTGCAACACCAGAACAGTGGAAGAGATAGCACTATCCACGATCAGGGGAATGTCCTCGGAGTGTCCACTACCCGAGTCTCTGGAACCAGTACTCTATTATGGTAGTAGTCTCTCTCTCGAGTACGGGACCAATGTTTCTCGAAGAAGAGAGTCTGGTATCCTCGCCCACGCCCCCAGGACTTCCCAGGAGTATCCGACGCTGAACCGCGGAGCTGTCCGGGCAACGGCAGACCCGAGTGAGCAGATGGCCGCCGGAGACGCCTGCAATGCAGCAGGATTCTGTATCACACTCTGCTCATGATTGTGTAGGTAGGCTAGATAGTATATAGGGGACATCCCTGGTGGGGTGGGGTAGTCTTCACTCCGAAGGCGCGAGCGGGAAGCATCTTGACACTGGCAAGCTGATTCACTATCGTGAGTGTAACTACCCGAAGGCATACGACCGAAGAGAGAGTGGAATTCCCGCCTGGTTCGCCTTCCACTTCTTTGCGGGTGCAGGTCAGATAGCCGTGACGCCATTAAGATACCACGGATTCTCACCCTGCCGGCTATTCAGTGACGAGACAGCCTGCGCGAGCGTTCAAGGAGGGTACAATGGCTACGAAGTGTTTCAATGAGGTGGATCCTGTTTGCGGGATGGTACTCAACAGCTGCACAGCCGACTTCACCGAGGACTTCGAAGGCAAGACCTACGGTTTCTGCAGCCAGAAGTGCAAGGACCTCTTTCATGGAAACCCCAAGAGGCACATCGAGAACCCTGCATCACATGTGGGTATGCCAGGACCAAGGGAGATTCCTGAGAAGCATTAGGGCAACTTCTCTGTCAACTGAAACAGTCGAGCGGCCTGGAGAGATCCGGGCCGCTTCTTGTCCATAGACGTCAATTGGGAGTGCGACAAGAAGCTACTTGGGCCTTGAGCAGGAGAAGCAGGAGTACGATGCATCCCGGAGACTTGTCGTACGCCTGAGGTTGTTCGTTGTAGAATACGAAACGATTCCGTCAATCGAGGAGATTCCGATGGCCAAGACTTGCTCCAATCAATGGGATCTGGTGTGTGGAATGTTACTTGAGAACTCCGAAGCCGAATACACTGATGAGTTCGAAGGCAAGACCTATGGTTTCTGTAGCCAGTGGTGCAAGGACTCGTTCCACGCCAACCCCAAGAGGTTCATCGAGATGCCTGGGTCACACAAAGGCACACCAACACTCAAAGGACTCCCCGAGGAGCACTAGAAGTGCCGTCTCCTTCGCAGAAGACAAGTGGGAGACATTGAGCGCTGCAAAAGGCAGACTTCGTTCGTGCCTATCTGGACACTACTTGTCCAGGTCGAGCAGATCACGACTGGTGGTCGCTCCTATTTGCGCTCATGCCGTGACAGTGTGACAGAGTGTCCTGCACCACTGTCCAGCGTTGCCTTCATGTCCTGGTACTGCTCCTTGGTCAACTCACCGATGGCATATCGGCGGCGGAGAATCTCCTCAGCAGACTCCGGGTAAGTGCTTGCAGAGCTTCTGTCCTCAACGTATCGCTCGTGTCCAAACAAGTGCATCAACATACACCACATGGTATCTCCTTTCGGGCATCGCCCGCGGCTTCTCACCTATACTACGATAGTGCAGCTGGTTGAGTACGTGCCAATGTTGAGTATGTGCACCTTTGACGTAGACTGGGCTTGGTTCGCCAGAGCACTGGAGGCACCACATGGAGGATCATGAGCACATACATCAGGACATGACCGAGATGGCCGACGAGACTCACCCCATGAATCAGAGGGGACATGACCACACCGTGTATGGAGAAGTGGCCCATGCGGGACATGACATGCCGGCTGGGCACGCGGGTCACGACGCGCACCAGGGCCATGACCACCACGCCCACATGATCCGCGACTTCCAGACCCGTTTCCTCGTCTGTCTCGTCCTGACCGTCCCGGTCCTCCTCCTTTCGGAGCCTGTCCAGATGCTCCTGCATCTCGGCACGAAACTGCAGTTCGCCGGCTCCACATGGGTTCTGCTAGCGCTGTCGGCATTCATCTACGTTTATGGCGGCACGCCCTTTCTGAAGGGCTTCGTCGAAGAACTCAGAGCGAGGACCCCTGGCATGATGACGCTCATCGCCATGGCGATCACCGTGGCCTTTGTCTACAGCGTCGCCGTCTCACTGGGGTTGCAGGGCATGGTCTTCTACTGGGAGCTGGCGACACTCATCGACATCATGCTTCTTGGTCACTGGCTGGAGATGAAATCGGTGATGGGAGCATCCAGGGCCCTTGAGAGTCTGGCGCGCCTGATGCCCTCTGATGCGCATGTCGTCATGCCTGACGGGATGGTCATGGAGCACCCGGTTGGACACCTCAAGACAGGAGATCGCGTCCTCGTGAAGCCCGGAGAGAAAGTCCCCGCCGACGGTCGCGTCGAGAGCGGAGCGTCGAGCGTGAACGAAGCCATGCTCACGGGGGAGTCGCGCCCCGTGGACAAGAAGCCGGGAGATGCCGTCATCGGCGGCGCGATCAACGGCGAAGGCGCACTGACCGTCATTATCGAGAAGGTTGGCGGCGACACGTACCTGGCACAGGTCATCGAGATGGTCCGCCACGCCCAGGAATCGCGGTCGAAGACGCAGGCACTGGCGGACAGGGCGGCCCTGTGGCTGACGATCATCGCCCTCAGCGCAGGCACCGTGACACTGGTCGTCTGGCTGCTGCTGGGCAAGGGCCTCGCCTTCGCGCTGGAACGCACGGTCACCGTCATGGTCACGACGTGCCCGCATGCGCTGGGTCTTGCCATTCCGCTGGTCGTTTCCGTTTCGACCGCCCTGCTGGCTCAGAACGGCCTGCTGCTCCGGAACCGGACGGCCTTTGAGCAGGCCCGCAACCTGCAGGCGGTCGTGTTCGACAAGACGGGCACGTTAACCACGGGATTGTTCGGCGTCACCGACGTTGTCCCTCTGACCGAAACGAATACTGCGGAGGGGCTCCTGAGCCTGGCCGGCGCTGTCGAGGCCCAGTCCGAGCATCCTATCGCCCTCGGCATCGTGCACAGCGCGCAGGAACGCTCCATTGCGCTGCCACAGGTCACCCAGTTCCTGGCACTGCCCGGGGTCGGCGCTCAGGCGACGGTCGACGGTCGCGTGGTCATGGTCGTCCGACCGAGCTACCTCCTCGAGCACGGGTTGGCCGGTTCCTCTGCTCAGATCGAGATGGTGACATCGCAAGCGAAGACGGTCGTCTACGTCCTGGTCGATAGCGTTGTCCAGGGTGCTGTCGCACTGGCGGACACCATACGCCCCGAATCTCGCGAGGCTGTCGCCGCGCTCCACCAGATGGGCATCCAGAGTTTCATGCTGACCGGTGACTCGCGCGCCGCTGCCGAGTGGGTGGCAAAGGACCTCGGACTCGACGATTTCTATGCCGAGGTGCTGCCGCACGAGAAGGCAGCCAAGATAAAGGAAGTCCAGCAGAGGGGCTTGATCGTGGCTATGGTCGGTGACGGCGTGAACGATGCGCCTGCTCTTGCACAGGCCGACATCGGGATCGCCATCGGTGCAGGCACCGACGTTGCCATTGAGACGGCGGACGTCATCCTGGTCCGCGACGATCCCCGCGACGTCGTCGCAGTTGTGCGGCTGTCGCGTGCCACGTATCGCAAGATGCTGCAGAACCTGGCGTGGGCCACAGGCTACAATGTCGTCGCCATCCCGCTGGCGGCAGGCGTGCTCGCCGGGGTCGGGTTCATCATGAGCCCCGCTGTCGGAGCCGTCCTCATGTCTTTTTCCACCATCATCGTCGCCATCAACGCGCGCCTGCTCAAGGCCCCACGGACGTAGACTTTCCATCGCTTCGGTTGGAGCGTTGAGACCCGAGGATACCCGGGCAGTTCAAGAAGAGCAGTGCCAAGCGGATTGAGGAAACAATACGCGACACACCGTACCCGCTCAGTACCTCGGGCAGGAAGTGAACAGAGTCTGTGGCTGCACCACAAACGTAGTGTTAACACAATGGTGGGCCCACCTGGATTCGAACCAAGAACCAAGTGGTTATGAGCCACCTGCTCTACCGTTGAGCTATGGGCCCCTGCGCTGTGCGCACGTCAGGAAAGGGCCTGCGCCTCTGCCATTATAGGCGCGGACGTCCGTGCGTCAACCATTTGGCCTGCACAGATACGCTACAGCTTCCTCCTTCGAGCCGATGATGCCATCCAGCTGCAAACGTCGCACCCGGCCGAGAAGGAGCCCGACCTGTTGTCCCTCGGGAATGCCGAGCCTCATAACGTCCTCGCCGGATAAGAGCCGTGGCTCCTGTATACGTGAAAGGACCGTCATGAGGAGGTGTGTGGGTGCGGTGGTCTTCAGTTGGGAAAGGCGGGCCTCCAGAATCGAGAGAATCGGCAAGGGCGTGCCCTCAAGTTGCTCAGCCACAGCACTCACGCTGCGTGATCCGCGTTCGACAAGGCGACGAAGAGAACGTTCCTTTCGCTGCCAGGGCCGGCATGCCATCGCCAGCCGGTCGTTCAACCCGAAGTCCTTCAGGACTTCCTGCAATTCCTGAGAGGACACGTCGCCGAGCCAGACGAGAAGCGGCGCAACCCACGGAGGAGCGTCCAGGCCGTTCACGGTCGCGTGCGGGGCCTTTTCCAGCGCGGCCAGGAGTCGGAGTTTCGCTGCCCGCGGAGGAACCAGTGGAAGGCCGATGAGCTTGCATCCGAGGACGCTGAGTGCTTTGATGCATGCGACGCATCTGTCTCCCGAGAGCATCTCCTTGAACTCGTCCTGTGCGCGTCTGTTGCGACGGACGTTGAGAAGTCCGAGTTCAAGAGCCTCTCTTTCCTTCACGCGCGTGTCATCTTCGACGATGAAGCCAAGGCGCGTCTCGGCTGCCACAGCACGCAGTATCCGTGCCGGGTCCTCGATGAAACTGTCGGGATAGGTCATTCGAATTATGCGCGCTTCGAGGTCCTTCAGCCCACCAGTGGCATCGACGACCGTGCCAAAATCACTCTCTGACAGGGACATCGCAAGAGCATTCACAGTGAAGTCCCTCCTCAGCAGATCCTTCATCAGGGACGCGGGAGCGACCGTGGGCAGCGAGCCCGGGAAGTCGTAGTACTCGAGGCGGGCGCCTGCAAAGTCGTATTCCCTCTGCCGTATGCGAATCTTGTGCGTCATGAAGCGTCCATAGGAAATCACGCTGGTCTCGAAGGTCTGGGCGACTGCCGCCGCGACCCCCGAGACGTCTTTGTCCGTGACGATGTCCCAATCGTTAGGGTACCTGCCAAGGAGGACGTCACGTACCGATCCGCCCACCAGATAGGCACGGTTTTCCTCTGCATCCCCGATTTGACCGATTCTCGCCAATGTCGCCGCAGTATCGCTTCCGCCCCAGCGATCAAGGTCGGAACGCGCAATGACCCGACCGCCTGTTGCACCCACCACGCTCTGCGGATGTGCCGTGCTGTTGAGGTAGCGTAGGACGTCGGATCTCGACACCACACCCAGAAGGTGATCCCGTTCCATGACCAGAAGCAGGCCTGTGTTGTAGGTACCAAACGCCTGTATGAGCTCTTCTACGGTTGCAGTGAGAGGGACGGCTGGAATTCGCGTATTCAGGAAGTAGTGCACAGGCTTCTGCTGGAGCCGCGTAAGGGAAGTCTTCTCGAGGGTTTTCTTGGCTACGATGCCAACAATGTGCCCATCATGTTCGACCGGCAGGACTGAGAACCCGAGATTCACCATGGTCTGCAGCGCTTGTTCAGCAACTCGGTCCTGCGAGATTGACGCGGGATGGGACGTCATGATATCATGCACGACCTGATATCGCTGGGTATTTCGTGCAGCTATGGAGGACACAATCCTCTCCAGTGCAGTCTCGGCAGACGTTCCGTCCCGGAGGATGGATGCTGCAGCATGGACCCGGCCAGCTCCTCCCAGAGGAGCAAGCAACTCCGCGACGTTGAGCAGGCGGTCACTGCGCCCAAGAACGTAGAGCGTCTGGGGGGTCTGGTAGATGAGAAACAGAGCTTCTGCCTTGATGATCTGGGCAAGCCGGTGGACGATGACGGAGAGGTTGCCGACGTTCCGCTCTGCATGCACGATGGAGAATGCGATCTGTGCTCCAGCAACTGTCCTGACCTGAGCATTGTTGAGCGCATTCTCGAGAGCCGTTTGCTGTTCCGGGGTCAGGTAGGTGGTTACGTAGCGCGCGACCATGGAGAGGCTTGCCCCGGCTTTGAGCAGATAGGCAGCCTGCTCAACGTCGAAAGCGGTCGTCTCGGCGAACAGCAGCGACCCCGTGTCCTCATAGATTCCAAGGGCAAGCAGTGTGGCCTCGTCCGGGTTCACGGGAACCAGCTCCTCGCGGAGCGCGGCGGTCACAAGCGACGCGGTCGCTCCGCACTTTCGGATATGCCCCTCGTCAATGTGCACCAGGCTCGCCGAGTTCGGCTCATGGTGGTCATACGCAACCAGCTTTATCCCGGGCAGCGAGAGGATCCCCTTGTACTCACCGAGACGGGATGCGACGATCGTGTCAGCAATAATGACTGTCTCGATGTCTTCTTTCAGCAAAGTGGGCGCAGGCATGCGCACAAAACGAAAACGTCCCTCGTAGAGCCGGAGGAATTCTTCCACGTTCGGCTCGAGGGACCCAGGCAACACTGGAACGGCCCCGGCATACAGCCGGGACAGTCCAGCCATTGAGGCTACACAGTCAAAGTCCGCACCTGCATGGCCAAGAATAACCGTTTTCACGAAGGCTCGTACGTCACCACACCGTCCGCACGGCTGATCTTTGCCACGACGGTCTGCCACCGAGGGACGGGCGCTTTCCCGACGACAATTGCCCCCAGGATCTCCTGCTCGCACGCTGTCGCGTCGGCCTCCGTGCGTGCATAGACGGTCGCGATCTGGTGTCCAGCACTGACTGCATCGCCAGTCTTGACGTCCAGGACCAGGCCGACGGCCAGATCGATGACGTCTTGCTTCGTTCGGCGTCCCGCACCGAGATGCATCGCAGCCAGGCCAATGTTTTTCGCATCCATGCTCGTGACGACTCCAGTCCGAGGAGCATACACGAGGCGTCTTACAGCGGCCTGCGGAAGAAGCTCCGGATTGTCGATGAATGCGGGATCGCCGCTCTGTGCCCTGACGATATCCGCAAAGCGCTGCAGTGCATTCCCGCTGGCAATGGCGCTCATGGCCATTGTTCTGGCGTCTTCGCGGTTCTGAACGATGCCGCTTTGCACGAGGATCTCGTCGCAGAGTGTCAGAATGACGTCGACGAGTTTGGCTGGTCCATGCCCCTTGAGGACCTGGACAGCCTCGACGATCTCGAGCGCGTTGCCTACGGCATTGCCCAGCGGCTCATTCATGTCCGTCACATAGGCCACAGTCGTCTTGCCGTTGTCCTCCCCTATGTCCACCATGGTTTTCGCCAGTCTGATGGCTTCCGACTTGCCTGTCATGAAGGCTCCCGATCCCCACTTCACGTCCAGGACAATCACGTCGGCTCCGGATGCAAGCTTCTTGCCCATGATGCTGGATGCGATAAGAGGCAGAGAGTCAATCGTTGCAGTCACATCACGAAGAGCGTACAGCTTCTTGTCGGCCACGGCCACGTCGCCAGTCTGAGCCATGATGGCTGCACCAAACCGATTGACGACCTCGGCAAATGCGGATGGAGTCAAGTTCACGTCAAAACCCGGAATCGATTCAAGCTTGTCGATTGTTCCGCCGGAGTGGCCCAGGCCCCTTCCCGACATCTTAGGCATCACGGCACCACAGCTTGCCGCAATGGCGATGAGTGGGATAGACACTGTGTCAGCGACACCGCCCGAGGAGTGTTTGTCGCATTTTATTCCCTTCAGGGAAGAAAGGTCGATGACGTTCCCGCTTGTACTGATACAATGCGTGAGCCATGAAGTCTCGTGAGCATTCATTCCCCTGAAATAGATGGCCATGAGCATCGCAGACGTCTGGTAGTCCGGAATGGAGCCACTCACAAGTCCATCAATCCACCAGGAGACCTCCTCATCGGACAGCTCGCCGCCCGACTTTTTCTGCTCGATAAGCTCAGCAAAGCTTGTGTTCACCACTCAGCCCCGTCAATGACCCCGGTCAGCAACTCTGCCAAGTGTTCATCCGCATGTCTTGCCGTCGCGAGCACCTGGTCATGGCTCAGCTCGGTGACCGTATCGGTGGCAAGGTCTGTAATCACCGAGACAGCGCCAACGCGCATGCCTGCCTGGTTTGCGACAATCACCTCGGGAATCGTGGACATGCCGACCGCATCGGCGCCGAGAATCCGCAGCATGCGAATCTCTGCACGGGTCTCGAACTGAGGCCCGGACAGTGCTGCATAGACACCGGACGCAATCGGCAGAGAACGGCGTTGGCCGACTGATTTGAGCGCTTGTGCGAGCGCAGGGTCATACGCAGTGTACATGTTCACGAATTTGGAACCGAAGATCTCATCTGCAAGCCCTCGAAGCGGGCTGTCTGCGGTCAGCAGGTTGAGATGATCTTCAATGACCATGAGGTCCCCCAGCCGCAGGCGATCAGCAATGCCACCCGCAGCATTGGTGAACAGTGCCGTACGGACACCCAGCGCCTGGGCAACCCGGACAGGAATGGTCACGGTGGCAGCGTCGTAGCCCTCGTAGTAGTGAAAGCGACCCGCAAAGCACAACACCCTGTGCCCGCTGATCGTACCTGCAACAACCGCGCTGGCGTGTCCCTTGACTGTCGACACGGGGAACCCGGGAATCTCAGCGTAGGGTACGGTAGTCCGCCCGTCCATGCGGTCCACGAAACTGGCCAAGCCAGATCCGAGGACGACAGTAACCTCGTAGGACTCCCCAATGCGTCCCCTCAGGCTTTCGACGGCGACGGTCACCTGTTGTCTAAGCTGAGCGCTGTCCATTACTCGACCGACCCCACGGCGTCGTAGAAGGCCTGCCCTCCGTAATAGGACTGAATCTCAAGATCGGAGAACTGCTCGGTCAAGGTCACGACAAGCGCGTCGAATGACGCCTCAGTGAACTCGACACCCCGGTAGACAGATACAAGAGACTTGTCGTCCCAGGCGATGGGGGACTTGCGAAGGTGACGCAGCGCTTCCTCGACCGACTGTCCAAGGCCCACAAGCTTGTCGTCTACCAGCAACATGTAGTCGCCCTCGTGGACAAGCAGTCCAGCAACCGTGGCATTCCTGGTGGCACGCGTGACCGCAAAGAAGTCCGTTGCATCGATCGCCTGGTTTGCGACTGCCATGCAGTCGTCATCGGGACCACAGGAAGCGAGTTGAACCAGCGCAGCAATTGCCTGTACCGGGTGGTAGGCGTTCAACACCTGTACGTTTTTGTCGATGAGACTGGCAGCCTGTTGTGCTGCCATGATGATGTTCTTGTTGTTTGGGAAAATCATAAACGACCGGGCGCTGCATCTCTTGATCGGATCCAGGAAAGCCTCGGTCGGGGGATTCATCGTGTCGCCGCCACCCACAATGATCTGCGCTCCAAGCTTGCGGAAGATCTCGTCAAATCCTGGTCCGGGAGAGACGACGACATATGCACGATCAATGTTGTCTCCAGGGCAGCCCTCGGCGGAAGCAAGCGGCTGGGAGGAGGTATTCACAGCGGATGGTCTGCCGCCGATATACTCGTTTGCCTGGTATTGCATGTCTTCGATGCGCCCCTCCCGTATCGGGGCGAACTTCATGAGGTACTGGATGGCGTCGTATGGCTCGTTTGTGTGGACATGGATCTTGGTAAGGCCGCCCGCCGAGGCCATGACGAGGCTGTCGCCACGTTCGGTCAGTTTTGACCGGACTTCGGCTTCCGGCAGCGTGTCAGAAGCCACCAGGATCACCGTGTCATAGCGGTACGTCAGCTCCTGTGGGCCGACATGCTCCTCGGGCTCACCCTCAAGCGTGAGTCGGCGGGAGGCGACCGACTCACCGCGAAGGCTCATCAACATGCCTTCCAGGAGTGTCACCAGGCCCTCAGCCCCAGCATCCACCACATGGGCTTCTGCCAGCGCTGGGAGCTGTGCCGTAGTTTCCTTGACCGCTTGCCTTCCTGTCCTGATGACCTCGGCAAGGTACTCCGTGTAATCCTTCTCGTGCAGCCCGGCTGCACTCTCGGCCATGCGTCGGACGACGGTCAGGATGGTGCCTTCTACTGGCGTCACGACTGCCTTATATGCTACTTCTGTTGCCTTGGCAAGCATTTGAGTGAAATCCGTCGTCGTCAGCTCCGACTTGCTGTCTGCTGCCGCGGCCATGCCACGGATGATCTGGGACAGGATGACGCCTGAGTTGCCGCGCGCACCGATGAGGGATCCGGCGGACAACGTCGAGACGAACTCCTTCATAGACTTGGGGTGGCTCTTCTGAACTTCCTCCAAGGCAGTGCGAAGAGTGAGGGACATATTTGTCCCCGTATCTCCGTCCGGCACGGGGAAAACGTTGAGGCTGTTGATGAAGGCTTTGCGAGATTCAAGACTGGCGAGAGCAGCCGTAAACAACGCCTCAAGCTCGCTGTAACCGATTTCTTTCAAGATATCCTCCAGGAGATCAGTTATTCGTTTTCGTGTTCGACACGTATAGACCATACCACGACGTTCAGTTCGACTCTGTCCTGCGATATGCCAGTCATGCTGCAGAAGACATAGCGAACCTGAGAAGCGATGGTACGGGCGACTTCGGAAACGCGAAGACCATACTGGAGCCGAACATGAACGGTCGCTTCGATGGTGCCGTCTTTTCGGATTTGGGCATCGACACCCTTTGGTGTCGATGGGATCGACAGAGCACGAGTGAAACGTTCGGCAAATGTGACGGGGGCCAGCCCTGTCACACCGTACACATTTAGAACAGCCAGCCGGAGGATTTCCTCCATGGCGTTCCTGCTGAGAACGACCTTACCCTTCATATCAGTCATATCCACTCTCCAGGCAAAATAT
>JAPLGH010000135.1 GCA_026390285.1 Caldisericota bacterium | reverse complement strand
GGCGATCCTCCAAACGTTTATGTCAGTAAGTATATGTGTCGGACGCGAAAAGAAAACCAGCATGTCTGTGGGGAGGAAGTTAAAGTCGTGACCGACGGTGTCATGCCACAAACGGCTGTGACGGGAGAAGCGTTGGCTTGCACACGCACTGCATGTGTGTAGACTGGAAAAGTGGTTAACGTCGGGGGTTCCTGGCAACCCGAGACAAGCTCTTGACGGGGGGAGCACATGGCACAGGTTCATGGCAAGGCTGGAGGAGCGACATACCGTGCGGGCGATCGGCTTATGTACCGTGCCCTCGTTCCCATGCTGGTCATGGGGATTCTGACATATTTCTTCTTCCGGTCGGCAGTTCGGATCAATGGATTCGTTGGAGGTGGAATGTGGTGCATCGTGGGAGCCCTCGCGTTCTGGTGCGTCCGCGACGTCTTCAGCTTGGAAGCAGCTGCTGACCGATACTATGGTGGGGCGGGCGGCGAGTATGACGTAGGAGTCGTTCTCTCGCGGCTACCCAAGGAGTTCCACGTATTCAACGGCCTCGGCTTCTACGCCGGCGACGTTGACCATGTCGTCGTGGGCCCGACCGGCGTCTTTGTCGTTGAAACGAAGAGCCACTCCGGTACCATCAGTATCAGGAAGGGTCGTCTGAGCAGGAACGGCGATCTTCTGGATCATGATTTTGTGCGGCAGGCGACATTGGAAGCCAAGTACGTAAAAGGATGGCTGAGTTCAGCGGGTCCATGTCACGTTCGTCCGGTGGTCGTCTTTGTCAAGGCGAAGGTTCGTGTCAGGTCGAGAGTTGAGGGCGTGCGGGTTGTTGGCCTGTTCTCTCTCGTCGACACGATTGTGGGTCGGGTGCCATGTCTCTCGACCGAGGATATCCTGCAGTACGCAGCACAACTTGAGGGCGTCGACACGGCTGTCCCTTTTCGACCTTCGACCGGCGCGTGACCCTCGCGAGGAGCACTGAGAGCCGACCGCGGCATATCCTTGGACGGGGCTGCCCATCCGACCTTTGCCCGTATTGCATCGACAAGGCATTTCCGCTAGTTGGGCGACACAACAAAGATTAGCAGGTCTTTGAACAGGGCAAGCTCCTCACGGGCTGTTGCTCGTGCTCTCTGTGCGGCGCTGAGCGAGACGGGTGTCCTGGCGGGCGGGTCAGTGAATGCCTGCAGACCATTCAGGCCAGCCAATATCATGATCCGTGCCATGTGAAAAGGTGATGAAACCATCAGACACGAAGTCAGGCCGTTGCCCTGCATGTAGCGCTTGAGGTTTGCCAGTGTGCGAGCCGTCGTCGTGCCTGCGTTGTCGAATATGAGGGCACTCCGAGGAACTCCCTGCTTAGCGGCAACGGCCCCCATGACGTCTGATTCACTTAGGTTCGACCCTGCAGGGCCTCCGGATAGAAACAACAGCGGAGCGCGCCCCTCGCGATAGAGTTCGACCGCCCACATAATGCGGGCTTCCAGTTCCGGCGATGGACTGTCACCCCAGACCGCAGCTCCAAACAGACAGATCACATCAGCCTGCGCCGATTGTTGTTTGTATCCATACAGGTCGATGCCGGCGTATGTCAGGGCAAGAACAGCGCTTGCCGCACAGACCAGGATGACGAGCGTCCACAGGAATCGTCTCATGCAGTCAGTATAGGCGGGGGTCTCGGCGTCTCAAGGAGCCGTTGTTTGAGTTTTGTTTGCAATGACGGGTCCGGGCAATATACTACAGACACCATGGAATCCACTGAGCGCTACATTTCACTATACCGCAAGTATCGCCCCGCGACGTTCGACGGCGTCATCGGTCAGGAGACGGTGGTACGTATTCTGAAGGGATCGGTCGATATCGGCAGGACGTCCCACGCCTACTTGTTTGCCGGGCCTAAGGGTACCGGCAAGACCAGCGTCGCCCGTATTCTGGCCAAGGCTCTGAACTGCGACAAGGGACCGAACAGTCACCCTTGTATGGAATGCGAACACTGCAGAGCCATCACGTCAGGGACCGATATTGATGTCATCGAGATCGATGCCGCCAGTAACAGGGGCATCGAGGAGATCAGAGACTTCCGTGAGTCTACCAGGTTTGTTCCCGCTCGCAGCCGCAAGAAGATCTTCATCATCGACGAAGCCCATATGCTCACCGTCCCGGCATGCAACGCTCTCCTGAAGACGCTGGAGGAACCACCCGACTATGTCGT
>JAPLGH010000043.1 GCA_026390285.1 Caldisericota bacterium | reverse complement strand
CCGTCCTGGGACCGTCGCCTGCCACTGATCCTGCCGTGTCTAGTGCGAATTGTCATCTATGGGCCTTTTCCTGATTGCCGCTGGTCTTCATTTCGTCTATACTATATCACACAAAACGGATGCGCATTGCCTGGCAACGCTCCGGTGTTCCGTCACAGGGATGGGGTGGTTGCGCCGGCGTATGTGTACGCAGGATCCACGCCGTGGTCTGTTTCTTTTGGCCGGGGCGCGGTCACTTAGCGCGAGAGTAAAGGGAGCAGAGAATGGAAGAACAACGGTCGGATTCCTGGCAGCACCTGCTCGACATCTTCAGCAAGCAACTCGCGCGCCCAACGTTCGAGATGTGGTTCAAGAATGCGACGACTCTCCATGAAGACGACTCGCGCGCCCAACGTTCGAGATGTGGTTCAAGAATGCGACGACTCTCCATGAAGACGACGTTTCGCTTACGATTGGCGTCCCCAGCGAGTTCGCGAGGGACTGGATCGTCAGCCGATATTATGACGTCATCAAGGAAACCATCGACGCCATCAAGGGCCAGCCCACCACCATCGCCGTAGAAGTTGTGCAGCAACCGCCAGAAGAGATCCCAACCGAGCCCGGCATACTCCAGCACAACAACACGCTGATCCTCAACAGGCGCTACAGCTTCGAGAACTTCGTCGTCGGCGCCGGGAACCGCCTTGCCTTCGCAGCGTGCAATGCTGTTGCTGGCAATCCGGGCAACGTCTACAATCCCCTCTACATCTATGGTGGGGTAGGACTGGGCAAGACGCACCTCCTCCAGGGCATCGCACACCACATCCTGGCACAGGCTCCGGGCAAGAAGATTGTCTATACGACTGGCGAGAAGTTCACGAACGAGGTGGTCAGTTCCATCCAGAACGCGCGAAACAACAACGCTGTCATAGAAAACTTCCACAAGGAGACGCGCGGCGCAGACATCCTGCTCATTGACGACATCCAGTTTCTGGCAGGAAAAGAGCGCACGCAGGAAGAATTCTTCCACATCTTCAATGCGCTGTACGATGCCCACAAGCAAATCGTCATCACCTCCGACGTCCTTCCCAAGGAGATCGCCACCCTCGAGGAGCGTCTCACCTCGCGCTTCGAGTGGGGCCTCATCGCCGACATCAGCCGCCCGGACTACGAGACCAAGGTTGCCATCCTCAAGAAGAAGGCTGATCTGGACAAGATCGATGTCCCACAGGAAGTACTGGAGTATATCGCCGCAAACATCGGGAGCAACATCCGCGAGCTGGAAGGCGCACTCATGCGCGTCCTTGCTACGGCTTCCCTTACCAACGAGGAAGTGACGCTCCCGTTCACCGAGGAAACGCTGAAGGATATCATCCCGGTGATCAACAAGCCGATAACGATCGACGCTATCATGCAGTCGGTGTCGTCCTACTTCCACATCTCGGTGGCCGACCTTCAAGCCAAGAGACGCAGCCAGGACATTGCAATGCCGAGGCAAATTGCCATGTACCTCAGTAGGGACCTGACCGAAGCCTCTCTGCCATACATCGGCGAGAAGTTCGGCGGACGTGACCACACGACGGTCATCTACGCCTGCCAGAAGATCCAGCAGGACATGAAGAATGATGAGACCTTAAGGGCCTTGCTCGACAGCTTGGTAAAGCAGTTGAAGAGAGGTGTATAAGTTGTGGAGAACTATTCTGCCCTCCCCGGCGATGCACGCTGTTGATAACCCACGCAACTTATCCACAGCCTCGCCCACAGACACCACAGGCAATACGGCTATCTTTGAACCACATACCAACACTACCAACTGCCTTATCTTGATGATTATGATTAAGAGAGTTTTTTCATACTAAAAGGAGGAAGGATGAAACTCACAACAAAGGCTGAAGGTTTGAGTAAGAAACTGGCACAGCACGCCAAGGTTATTCAGCAAAAGAGCTCAACCTTTACGTCAGATGCCGTTCTCCTTTCTGCAGACGGCACAGTGCTTCAATTGACGAGTACCGACCTGACGACGTATCTGGTGAATGCTGAACCTGCTCAAGTTACAGAACCTGGACGAGCTCTGGTTCCCTTCAAGTTTCTAAAGGACATTGTGTCAGCTTTGTCTGGCGAAGTCATGATCGAAGGAGACGACAAGAAACTGCAGATTCTATCTGGCAAAGCGCACTATGATCTAGCATGTTACCAGATGGATACATTTCCGAGCATCCCCGAGATCAAGGAAGGCCGAGAGTATCAGTTTAGTCTGAACGAATATTCCGATGCTATTGACCGTGTGCTTCCCTGTGTGGAACACAATGAGAAGCGTCGCCTGGAATTTCAGGGAATTCTGCTTGAGCAGACAAAGGACTATTTCCGGTTTGTTGCGACGGATTCCCGGCGCCTTGGGTATGTGCAGTTTGATTTCAAGCGAGAACCATTGCGGGCAATTGTTCCGACCAAGGTTTTCGAATCGTTCAGGCCGGCAGGTGACGTTCACGTCGTCATTACGGAGGATGAGTGTCTGTTTTCCTCCGGCGATACGCAGATTATTTCTCTTCTCATCGGTGCCGAATTTCCGAACTACAACGACATTGTGCCTCGCGAGTGGGAATACACCGTGACCATCAAGAAGTCAGAGCTCCTGGATGCACTACGCCGGGTCGGTGCTGTCGTTTTTGGTGGAACAGATGTCATTACACTGTCATTCAAGGAAGGACGGCTGACCATTCAGGGTACGGCTCAGGACCAAGGCAATGCCCGTGACGAGCTGGGCTATGAGGGAGAAGCAGGGGGTTTGTCTGTCTCGTTCTTCGGGACCAAACTTCTTGACGGGATTTCCTCGGTTGGTACCGAGAATGCCGAACTGCATATGAACAGTGCTGTTCACCCGGTGGTCATCAAGGACCAGGGCAAGGAGGACTTCCTGTACCTTGTCATGCCCCACAAGCAGATGGAGTAGTAGCCACGTCGGAGGGCAATGTATCTGGAATCGCTTTGGGTGCAGGGATTCAGGGCACTGACTGAACTGCGTATTGACATTACTGCACCCATCACTGCCGTCGAAGGTGGCAACGGGGCCGGCAAGACGACGCTTCTTGATGCCGTGTACTTTCTGGCCTCCGGAAAATCATGCCTGGGGCTGACAAATGCTGAGCTTATCAGGGATGGCGATCCCTATTTCGTCATTGGTGGCAGATACCGGTCGCATGACCCGGTCGCTGGAGGGTCTCTCAATCATACCGTTCAGTCCATGTTTACGACGGAGGGACGCAGAGAACTCCAAATCGATGGTGCTGTCTATCATGGGTTCATCCGTCTTATTGGCGGCCTTCGGGTGGCCCAGTTCAATTTCGGTTCGCTTTTTCTGGTCAAGGGCATGCCCTCGATAAGGCGCCAGTTCATCAATCTCCTGATCGCGTCGTGTGATCATGGATACCTGGAAGCACTCTCTGCATACTCTGCTGTCATGACACGCAAGAACGCCTCACTGCGGCAATCGGGATCTGGCGTCGTCGACATGTCTCTACTGGACCTGTTCGACGAGCAGATTGCCACCCTGACAACCACTATCTATGCAAAGAGGAAGTCGGCTCTGGCCGTGGTGGGCCAGGCGATGATGCGCCTGATTGCCGACGGGGCGTTTGCGTCACTGTCGGAGGTGTCGATTCTTTATGATCCACGTCCGATTTCGGTCGAGTCCATTCGTGCAATCCGGGACCGGGAACTGGCTCGACATGCGTGTCTGACAGGATGTCACCTTGACGATTTTGTCCTGCTTCGAGGGAAGAGACAATTGCGGGAAACGGCATCCCTGGGTGAGGCGAAGCTGATGGCGCTCCTGCTCACCTTTGCCGGTGCCGAGTACATACGGTCGATCACTGGGGAATATCCGGTGCTGCTGCTGGATGACCTGGAGGGTGATCTCGACATGCCGAACCTTGACAGATTGATTCATCTTCTGGCGAGGTTTGAACAAGTCCTGATTACATCGTTTGACGTTGCACGTCTTGGAGGCGGACTGAACCCCATGTCCGTACGGCTGTGAGAAGGCACAACAACAGCATGGAGCGCATTGGGGAGGTTCTCGACGAGATGCGGCGTACCGGCCGCGTCGACAAGGGCATCAAGGTTCAGTCCCGGAGCGATGTCTGGCCGGCGGTCCAGTCGTTGTGGGGTGAGCGTACCATCGGCGCCTATGTCGCTCGGAACTCTCATCCGGCTGAGTTCAGGAACGGAACGCTAACGATTCTCTGTGCCAACTCATCCATCATGCAGGTCCTGTCTGAGCAGAAGGGGCTGATTGTAGAGCGCCTCAATGCCCACATGGGCGGCAAGCTCGTGACGGATTTGTCTTTTGGGCTCGACAACGTTCACGAGGTCCGCATTCATCGGCCGCAGGTCGCGTCTTCCACGTCTCAGCCGGATCCCGATTCTCTGGCCACGACGATCCAGCTGTCTCCGGAACAAGGAGCGAGAGCTGAGAAGGCAGTGCAGAGTATTCAAAACCCAGCTTTGCGGCTGTCGTTCCTGCACGCCTACGAGGCCTGGATGCGCTGGGATATCTGGCGACACCAGGAACAGCAGAAACGCAGGGCGAGGCGGGTGACGTCAAGGAAGTACTGACACTATCCACAGGCACTGTGGATAACTCTGGAGGATGCAGACGCGTTGCTCACAGCGAGTTTCACGCCGAGCGGGATTCCACGAGAGCCTGTGGACTGCTGTGCAACGAGAGATCCCCATCAACAGTGCAGTTGAGACGTACCCGGATTTGTGTTCCACAGATATTCACAACATCCTGTGGATAACCCGAACCGCGAAGGGCGTCTGGCAACAGCCTTGTTGACTTGCACCCGCGGAGGCTAGAATAGACATATGAGAACAAAAGTTGCATTGATCGCGCATGACCGCAAGAAGCCCCAGATGATTGCACTGTGCAGGGATTTTCAGGAGATGCTGGCTCAGGAGGAGCTGGTTGCCACAAAGAGCACAGGGGGCCTCATCGAGGAATTGACTGGCCTGCATGTCATCAGGGTGAATTCAGGGGAGAAAGGTGGAGACCTTCAGATTGGCTCGATGATTGCCTCCGACGAAATCAAGGCAGTCGTCTTCCTCAGGGATCCTCTGACCGCACATCCTCACGAACCGGATATCAACGCTGTGCTCAAGATCTGTGATGTCAATAACGTTCCTCTGGCCACCAACATCGCGACCGCCAGGCTGGTCCTCGGCCATCTCAAGGACTTGCAGGACACCGTAGAGACACCAGCAACGTAGGTTCGTCTACAACAACAGCAGGCTCGCCAGCATTGCTGTCAGTTCTCGGCTCTCCTGCCACCACACCTTGCGCTGGAGCGTCTCGAGACGAACGGTCCATCGGTGTCCACTATCCTCGATGACCAGGACCTGACAGGAGAATGAACCGTCGCGGGCAGTGAACGACAGTGCCTTCACAGGGGGGCCTTCTGGACTTGCTCGACCGTCCGCATTCACTCTTCCCCTTCGCAATGTCCCCGGTTGACAGAGGGCGTCCTCCGGTAAGCCATTGCGGAGGCGTTGAGACGCTTCGCCCAGTGTCGAGCTGGACTCGTCGTACGTGACCTGGAGGGCGATGCGCGGGTCGGAGGGGTCGGATGTCCGTAGTCCTGTCTGCTCGTCCAAGTCCATGACGGTCCAGTCTGCGGGGCAGTCGAGCGCGACGTGAAGGTCGGGTCGCACCACATGTACCATCTCACCCATTGGGCCACTCCCCGGGACTTCGTGTTGTTGTCACGCATACCTCCGTCCTGCTGGGTTCAGATACACGTGCGTGCATGCATAAACAGGATTGTCCTGTTTTCATTGTTGGCAAGGAGGGGGCGGGATGAAACAACCCCGGCACATTGTGCCGGGGTTTGCATATTGAGACTGAACAAGCGCTGTCTTCTACTAGCCGAGGGCTTTCAGCGTCACCGAGAACGTCTTGGCTGTGCCGCTTCGATCGACGACGACCTGGACCGTGTCACCGACGTTTTTGGATCTGATATAGCCGAGGACTCCATCGATTGTGGTCATTG
>JAPLGH010000181.1 GCA_026390285.1 Caldisericota bacterium | reverse complement strand
GGGCTGGGTCGATGCCGTTGATATAGTCGCGCACGTGGACAGTGATGAGCCGGAGCATGCCCGGTTCAGGCAGCACGCGGGGCACGGTGGAGGGGAAGTGAAACGTGCCCTGGATGCGCGGCGCCTCCGCGAGGCGCCACATGCCGGGACCCGCGGGCGTCAGCCGGGGGTCGTTCTCGACTTTGGCCAGCCGCGTCATCTCGGCGGTGAAGCGGTCCGGCAGGCCAAGGCGCAGGGCGACGTCGCGGACGATGTCCCGCTCGTCGCGCGCACCATCAGGCGGTTCGGCTGTCTTGTTCGTCGCTTGCAGCAGGTCATGGAAGTAGCTCATGACGTAGTCACCGCCTCGTTCCAGGAACACGGTCGTTGGCAGGACGAGCGAGCAGGCGCGGGCGGTGACGCTCATGTGCCAGTCCAGGCAAACCGCGAAGGGACATTGCTCCAGGAATTGCAGCACCTTGCCGGCGTCCGGGTTCTGTGAAGCGGGGTTGCCCCGTACGAACATCGCAGCCCCGATGGGCGGATTGGCTTCCAGCAGTGATGCTCCCAGGCTGGGACGCGGCACCAAGCGGGTCTGGGCCCCGGGCACGACTGCAAAGTCGTTTGGCAGAAGACCGTCGTCTCCCAGCTCGAACCATACGCCGCCGCCGGGGACGCCGTGATTGCCCAGCAGAAATCCCAGAGTGTCGATGGCGTGGACCAGGTCGGCCCCCCATCGTGTCCGCTGGAGACCGACGCCGGTCCAGATACTGAGGGGTGGCTGGTCCACCACGAAGCCGACGAGCGCATGCAGTGCTTCGGCCGAGAGGCCGGTCATCAGCTGAGCGTCCTCGGCGGACACCACCAGACACGCCTGCCTGAACGCCTCGTATCCCTCGTGGGGCGCCTGTGGCTCACCATGGAGGACGATAGCCTCGTGGCACAGGTACAGCGCCAGCGTCAGGTCGGAACCCGGCCGCACGATCCACGCGGAGTCACTGACGTCCGTCGTAGGTGTGGCGCGGACCTCGATGGTCCCCAGGCGGGCGCCTGCTCGGCGTGCGTCGTGCAGAATGGCAAGGAAGTGGACGCTGTTTTCGGCCGGATTGCGACCCCACAGCAGGATGGACTTGCTCTTCAGTGTTGCGAGCGGCTGGTCGCGGCCGACCGTGCCGTAGCTCCGAGCAAGGCCGACCTTGCCCTCGGAACTGCACAGTGACCCCGTGGCCATGGTTCCGCCCCCCAGCATCAGGGGAAGGAGGCGCTGCACCCTGTTGCCCATGAGCAGATTTCCGGAACCCTCGTAGAACAAGAAGGACTGATGGCCATGAAGCTGGACGGCTAACTGGATTGCCCGTGCTGTCATGTCCAGGGCCTCGTCCCAGCCGATCGGGACGAACTTGCCGTTCCGGCGCAGGAGCGGCGACGTCAGGCGGTCCCGGCCGCGCAGGTCACGCACCCAGCGGCGCCCTTTGTGACAGATGAAGCCGCGCGTGTACGGATTGTCCTTTCGCCCCTCCAGCTCCACGAGCCGCCCGTCCCTGCAGGTTGCGACCATGCCGCACGAGTCGGGACAGTCATATGCGCATACGCTCAGATAGGTGCCGTCGGCCAGCATTGGTTCCTCCATCGTTAAGTGTACCGACAGTATAGCTGAGAACCTTGTGGATGAGGGTGATCGCGTTGCACCATGGCAGTTCATGAGAATGCTACACTTCGGGACGGTTCCGTTTTGGCCGAGAATGTTACAGCACTCAGCACCAATAGAAGAAACGAATGCATCCCCGCATGCGCGGGAACGACGGACGGGCCCCGGGAATGACAGACCACGAGGTTTGCGTGTCGTGGTTGAGACTGCGAACCCCCGGCTGTGACGACCGGGGGTAGGTGATGCCTTTTCGGAAGGAGAACTACGTCAGTCTGACCTCGATATCTCCACTGCCGGTGCGCACCGAGAGTTCGACGGTCGCCAGGCCCACGGGAATGCGCTGCCGCTGGACCTCCACGTCGACGCCCGGCCCCCTGACCGTTGCCTCGCCTGACCGCGTCTCGACGTCCACCATGACGTCGTGCTGGTCGAGTTCTGCGCTCACGTTGCCACTCGTCGTCTTCAGGCGGGCGCCACCCTGGACGGTGACGCCCTCGAGGCTGACATCCCCGCTGAAGCTGAGGACGTCGGTGTCGTTCAGAACTGCGTTGAGGATGGACACGTCGCCCGAATATGACTTGATCATGCCACGCACGGTTGAGTTTCGGATGTCGACATCGCCCGACTTGCTCAGGATATCGCCGTCGACGAGGCACTGGTCCAGGTCGACGTCGCCCGACGTCGACTGTGCGGACATGAGGCGCGTCATGCTGCTGGCGTCGATATCGCCGGACACACTCCGCACGACGACCTCGCCCTTGAGGTTGCTGACGGTGATGTCACCAGACACGGTCTTGAGCTCGCATGGCATGTCGGCGGGCACCTCGAGCTCCACCGGATCGCCGTCGCTGCCAAATCCGAAGCTGAACGAAAAGCCATGGAATTCCCCCGCAGTCAGCCCTGACTCGACTTCGACATGGTTACCGCTTTGACGGAAGCGGACGCTGGACTGACCCCGTACGACCCGGACAGCCGGAAGTCCCTGGACGCCTCGCACCTGCAGGTCTTCGGAGATCAGGCGCACGGTCAGACTGCCGTCTGTGACCTGCAGAGAAGACACAGGAGCCACTGGCCGCACAGGTGCGGTCGTCACCGCAGGCTCAACCGGTAGACGAGGCACCTCGGGGATCTGTGGCAGCTCGTTCTCGACCGTTCCGAGAGCCGCCAGCAATTCGCCGTACTGCTCCTTGGTGATGAGCCCCTTGTCCTTCAGTTCACTCAGTCGTTCCGTTGCCCGGTTCATCACTCCCTCCCTTGATGGTTTTCAGGACTGCGTCGACGCTCAGGTCGCCAGCTTCCAGCTTATCCAGCAGGTCCATGACGTCGGGCTTGCGCGCAGCCTTCTCCGTGGTTTTGTCGTCGCCTGCCAGTCCCAGTGAGCCAAGTACCTTGTCCAGACGGCCGCGCACGGTCGGGTAGGACAGGTCCAGGCGGTCCTGGACTTCTTTCAGGTTTCCGCGGGCGGCCAGGAAGGTCAGCAGGAACTGCTCATCCTCGGCGGACAGGGCCGCGAACCGGTCGAGCGGGTACGTTCCTCTCACCGTCGTGCCACAGGCTGGGCAGTGCAGCTCGGCGATCTCCAACTGTGACCCGCAGGACGGGCATGTCGTCGGCAGGTGCTTCATGGCAGCCTCACTCGATACTGAGGACGACGCTGGCTCCGTCGCCTGTATGGACGTTCATCAGTTCACCGACGAAGGCAGGGTCCGCGATCAGGCGTCTGATTTCCTCGATGTCAATGGGGACTTCCTTGCCGTCGACATCGATCGTCGCCTTGCCCCTGCGGGCGAGGATGTTCAGGCCAACGCCCACAAGCGCCATGGGAAATCCGAGGTCGACATGTTCTCCGTCGGCTTCGTCAACGTGGATCCGGAACGTCCGGCGTGTGCGAGGCTGTGCCCCCTGGATAGGTGGGCGGGACCGCCCGGAATCCTGGGGCTCGAGCGTCGCGATCAGTTCATCTGCTTCGGCGCGTGAGAGTTTGCCTTGCTGGACCATGCATTCGATCTTCTCGTGTTCTTGCGACATTTGTTCCTCCCAGTTGGGGATAGTTGATCAGTCCCTGATGATGTACTCGTGCTTGCCGCTGACCGTCCAGACGACGCTGAAAAGCAGCGCCGCCGTGGTCTTGTCCAGCCGGCCACCATGCACCATGTCCATCAGTCTCGTCGTCAAGTCGGTCATCTCGTGCCTCCTGGTAAGATTTTGTTCACTTGCACCTAAATAATATTAAGTCCAACATGAATGTCAAGAGATATATCATGAGATAGTGAAGAAAACGTGAACACATCCAGTGTAAGGACACGACTCGTGTCAGCATGGATCGTTGGCATGCCGGCGTTCGGATTCCCCTTTCATATTATTAAGGAAGCAAACACCGGGGGAGTGTTACACCTTGGCCGTGCGCCCCTGGTCTCCTCCCATTGATTCATTTCTGTATTTGATATAATAAACTGGGAGTAATTGGAGTTGATGTCGAGATGGTTTGTCTGGGCATCGGGCTAAGTCAGACTCCTTCCAGCCGGGCGCATCGAATCAGCGAAAAGGAGATGATGGCGATGCCGGATACTGTTGCTTCGAGCCTCTGGTTGTCCCTGGTGGACATGCTGGTGGTGTTTGCCGTCTTGGCGTTTCTCATGTTTATCTGCTACGGATTGAAGTTCTTTAGCCGTGGGTCCCGGGGTGAGGTTGTCCCCGTTGACGATGCAGACGGCCAGTTCGACGTCGCCGCCGGGGATGAGCCTGCCTCCGAGCTCCCGATGCTTCAGAGCGCGTCCCGAACAGGTGATGACTCCTGCCAGCCATCGGCGATGCCAGCCATGGTGGACCTTGGTCCGATGGGGACAAATGGTGCCCGCAGTGCTGGCTGGAACGGAGATGGCCTTAGGACGGCGACCGCGCAAGCGCGCGCCTTCAGAATCACGGTCAACGGTAAGACGTTTGAAGTAGGGGTCGAGCAGACAGCCGTCGCACGGCCCGTGGTACGGTCTCTGGGTCAGGTCGCGGCAGCTCCCGTGCCTGCTGCACAGACCCCTGTAATTGGCCCTCCTGTTTCTCAGCGTCCCGTGGTTGCACCTCCAGCTCCACCTGCCGTTCCTCGTCCTGCGCCTTCTGCTCGCACAACTGAGGCGTCCAATGTCATGAAGTCCCCGTTGCCCGGCAAGATCCTCAAGGTGTTTGCCACGCCTGGCAAGGCGTTCAACCGGGGCGACGCGCTGCTGATCATCGAAGCCATGAAGATGGAAAATGAGATCCTTGCCCCGCGTGACTGCGTGGTCGGCGAGGTTCATGTCGAGGCCAACCAGTCCGTCAAGACGGGTGAGCCCCTCTTGAGGATGGAGTAGAGCCATGAGTGTCATTCTGAGTGCGATCAGGGGCTTCAAGAGCTTCTCCGGCATCTACAACTTCACGTGGGGCTCATGTACCTGGCGATCGCCAAGGATTTCGAGCCGATCCTGCTGCTGCCGATTGCGTTTGGCTGTTTTCTCGCCAACATCCCGGCGGCCAAGGGCGCCTTCTTCAGTATCAACCCCGACTACGTTCGTGATCTGACCGGCAGCGTCAAGCCGACGGCCCTGCTCGACTTTTTCTATTTTCTGGTCAAGTCCGAGATCCTGCCCCCGCTCATTTTCCTGGGGATCGGCGCCATGACGGACTTCGGCCCGCTGCTGGCCAACCCCGTATCGCTGCTGCTGGGCGCGGCTGCACAATTTGGTGTCTTTGTTGCCATGGTCATCGCCAAACTGCTGAACTTCACCATTGGTCAGGCGGGTGCCATCGGCATCATCGGAGGAGCGGACGGGCCGACGGCTATCTATACCGCCACGAAGCTTGCCCCGGAACTGCTGGGTCCCATCGCGGTCGCTGCCTACACGTACATGTCCCTCGTGCCGCTGATCCAGCCGCCCATCATGCGACTGCTGTCCACCCACGAGATGCGCAGCACGGTCATGGAGCAGCTGCGTCCGGTGGGCAAGCTTGAGCGTATCCTGTTTCCCATCGTCACCACGTTCGTCATCGCCATCCTGCTGCCGCCGGTCGGTCCGCTCGTGGGCATGCTCATGCTGGGCAACCTGCTGCGTGAGAGTGGCGTCGTGGAGCGCCTCAGTAATACAGCGGCCAACGAGCTGATCAATATATGCACGATCTTCCTTTCGGTCGCCGTGGGTGCGTCCATGAACGCGGAGTCGTTCCTGAACCTCAAGACGCTCTACATCATCGGACTGGGCGTGGTCGCCTTCGGGTTCAGCACCGCGGGGGGCATGCTGCTGGGTGACCTCATGTGGGTGCTGTCCGGACACAAGATCAACCCGCTCATCGGTTCAGCCGGCGTGTCGGCCGTTCCCATGGCCGCGCGCGTCAGCCAGAAGGTCGGGCAACAGGACAACCCTGCCAACTTCCTCCTCATGCATGCGATGGGTCCCAACGTCGCCGGCGTTATTGGTACTGCCGTTGCTGCGGGGATCATGATCAGCCTGCTGCATCACTAGGGAGAACGGCTTCTCAGTGACCAGGCCGGCAGTGTATAGCTGCCGGCCTTCTTGTTATGCTGGGGTGCCAGCAGACGTGGCCTGCGATCGGGACTGTGGCTCGAACGCCTGCCGGACGGTCTGTGCGAGCAGAATTCCCTCAGCAGCGAGTTCCTCGTCCGATGGGCGGACTGCTTTTGGGTCCGGGATGTACCCCAGTGCTTCACCATGCCCAACGACGAAGGCTCCACGGGCTGTCAGCCGCTTCTCCAGCCTGGCGATAGCCCCTGAGTTGGCCGCGGTCCCGCCGACCGCGACGACAAAGGTTTTCTTGTCCCTGAGGTGTGCATTGCTGATGAACGTCATGACAGCGGGTGTTGGACGCCCAATCCAGATCGGCGTCATGATCACGACCTGCTCATACGGTTCGACGGTGTAGTCGGGGTCTACCAGCGTCGTCTCCAGGCCCAGCAGTGTGGCGAGTACGGTGCGGAACATGCCACCGTTCTCCATCCTGCGGCTATCCACCAGTTCCCGCACGGTGCCCCCAGTCGCCTGTGCCAGTCCCCGGGCGATCTGCCTGGTCGACCCTTCGCCGGTGTAGTAGACGATGAGCAGGTTCACTGCTCACGTCACGGGTGCTGCTTCATAAGGGCGTCGTCGATGGCTTTCATCACGGCCTTGCTGCTAACCGTGGCTCCAGTGACGACGTCCACCGGCACGCCGCGCGCTTTGACAATCCGGTCGACTAGCAGGTCCATGTTCCCAAACGGCCGTTCAAGCAGTTCGACCGCCGCAACGCCCGTCGCGCTCACCGTCACGCGGACCTTCGCTGCGACGTGCCCGACCCGCGCACTGCCCTCGTAGACACCGGGATACCGGTACGATATCATTGGCGACGTCAGAACCAGGGCGTCGGCGGTTCGCCGGAGCCATCGTCCGTAGGTGACTTGCGAAACCAGGGAGCATACCACCAGCACGCCGACCAGGATCAAGAGTGTCCGCAGCAGCCGATGGTGTCGACGCATTGTAATCGGCATATCTAGGGGCGAGCGGCGAGTGCGTTGTCGATGGCCTTGAGGACAGCCTTCGTGCTGACAGTTGCCCCCGAGATGGCGTCGACGCCCAGGGACTGAGCCTTGATGGCTCGTGCCGCCAGTCCAGTGACGTCGCCGGCGACGAGAGTCACGAACCTGATATTGGTGATCCTTCTCGCGGCGACCGTCACGTGCAGCTTTGGAGCCACGTGCAGGATCCTGGCACTGCCTTCGTAGACCCCGTCCGCAACGTTCGTGAGGTTGAGCGGTGACAATACGACGCGCGCCGCTGTCCGGTTCAAGGTACCACCGTACAATGCCACCACCCAGAACAGGACAAAAGCAACCGCCACGATGACCGCCAGTGTCCGCAGCAGCGGAGCGTGTCGACGCATGGTCAATTCTCCTGATCCTGGGGCTCTCGAAGAAGGTCGGCCAGGTGTCCCCCCTCGTTCTGCAGTTCCTCGGCTGTTGCTGAAGGGCCCGCCTTGCCCGAGGAGTTGAGGCCATGGATGTGATGGACGCCGATTACCTGTCCCCCGCGGTCGCGAGCCATCTTCTCGAGCCGGCTCGAGGTGGCAAGGTTCTCGCCGCTCTCGCCGAGTGCCACGATCAGGACCTTCTTGCCAGTCAGGTTGACCGTCCGCAGGAACGTGTTGGCTGCCGGGGTGGGATTCCCGGCCCAGACAGGGGTCATGACCACGACGGTCTCGTAGGCCGCAACGTCGTAGTCCGGGCTGACAAGGCGCGCGGACCTTCGGAACAGTGCAGCGATGACGGCTGTGAACAGATTTGTCCGGGCGTTTGCGTCGACCAGCTCGCGCAGGGTCCCCCCGACGCCACGAGCCAATGCCGCTGCCACGGTTCTCGTCGATCCACTTCTGCTGTAGTAGACGATCAGCGTATCCACGAAACCCCCTTGTGCTCGATGGTGTGGAGTTCCTCTCGAGTACGGCGCTTCTTGGATCATTATAGAGCCGCGCCGACCGCGCGCAAGGAATCCTCCCGGCCCAGCCAGCGTGTTGCCGTCGTGCAGTTCGCGTGTATGATAATTGGTGGGTGTATCGAGATGCGGCCGGCTTGTTCATGCTGTCGTTGTGAAGCGCCGAAGAGCAATTGTCGGGCACCGTAGTTACAGCTACGGGATGCCGGTAGCGCCGTGAGAAGGGGAGGCTGGCAATGAGTGACGAGCATCAGGCGGTGGCAGCGGGAGTCTATGAAGAGCAGCCATTGCAGGGCCGACGCGTCATGCTGGCACCCGGACGTGCAAGCACGGCCGAGGACATCCTGCGGGCATCCGCCACGACGTTCGAGAGCTGGAGCGACGTGGAGCGTGCAGATGCCGAGTGCCGGAATGGACTCAAGTCTCTCTTCGGGACCGAGCAGGCCGGCATCGTTGTCGTCCCCGGAGCAGCATCTCTGGGCATCGAGGTCGCGGTCGTCGCGGCGTCGCCTCCGGGTGCCGTCGTTCTGGTCCTCGGACACGGGCCACAAGGGGAGCATATTGCTTACGTCGTGTCGCGCCGCGGCCGTGTCGTCGACATGCTCCGGGCCCAGGAAGCAGGCAGTGTCGACCTGCAGGCCCTGCGCACTCGTCTGCTTGAAACGCGGCCATCGACCGTTGTCGTGTCCCAGGTCGATGCGGACAGTGGTATCATCGCTCCGATCGACGACTACGCCGCGGTCATCCGCGAGGTCGCTCCGGAGACGCTGCTGGTCGTCGATGGGACGTGGGCAACCGGCTGCATGCAGCAGCGCATGGATGATTGGCATGCCGACTTGGTGTTCACGGACAGCGCCTCGACGCTGGGAGGCTGTTCAGGACTCGTGCTGGCGGCCGTGAGCACTCGCCTGAGCATGCGCAGGGTGCGGCGTGATGCTGCCATGCCACTCTACATCGAACTGGCCCGATGGTCCTCCCCAACAGGTGCCGAGGTGCCTCCAAGTCTGGTCTTTGCGTTGCGCGCTGCTTTGCGCCGTATCGATGCCGAAGGCCTGCCGGGGCGGCTTTCGCGGTGCGAAGGAGTTGCCCGTGCGTTCCGGGAAGAAGCTGCAGCCCACGGATTTGGTGTCTTCGCGCCACCCGGGCATGAGGCTGCAATGCTGACGGCTCTGAGACCGCCTGCTGGGGTGGACGTCGAGGAATTGCATGCAGCGCTGGGTCGCCATGGGGTTGACACGAGCATGGGGCCCACCGGACTGATTGTCGCGCATACGGCTGACGTCAGCCCCGACGACCTCCGGTGCTTCTGGCGCGCCATCGAAGGACTGCACCTTCAGACATAGCAGTGGCGGTTCAGTCGGTGATGGTACTCCGCTGACGCTGCACAGGAGGCAGCCCCAGCGACAGGGCGTGCACCGGGCAGACGGCAACACAGTCGCCACAGCGGATGCACTCCGGGTCCGTAGCGCTTGCTGATGGGTCCACCCCCATCTTGCAGACTGCTGCGCACGCACCACAGTGCGTACACGCATCCTCTCTAAAGGTCAACTGCACGAAGCTGAGGCGGTTGAAGAGTCCATACATGGCGCCCAGCGGGCAGACGAAGCGGCAGAACGGGCGATAAATGACCACTGACGAGGCGACGGTGACGGCCAGCAGCGTGAGCTTCCACGCAAACAGCCAGCCTGCGGCACCGCGCAGCGAGGCGTTCAGAGCCATCAGGGGCAGGGCAGCTTCCAGCGTCCCTGCGGGGCAGACCAGCTTGCAGAACCATGGGTCCCCCACCCCGAACGCATCCCGTACCAGCAGAGGCATGATGATGACCAGGATGGCCAGGACCGCGTACTTGAGGTAGCGCAGAGGCGTCGGGCCGATACGCACCTTGCGCGAGCGGATGCGGTACAGCAGTTCCTGGATGAGGCCGAACGGGCAGATCCATCCGCACACGATGCGCCCCAGGACGACGCCAAAGAGGCCGATGAGCCCGGCGACGTACAGCGAGATGCGGTTGCTTGTGCGGTTGAAGACAGCCTGCAGGGAGCCGATGGGACACGAGCCCCAGGCGCCCGGGCACGAGTAGCAGTTGAGCCCCGGGATGCAGACGGCTTTGCTGGCACCGCGCCAGACGTGGCCGCGCAGGAACCCGGCAAACCAGGAGTTCTGAAGGACGGCGGTGACATCTTGGAACGCAGTCCTTCGCGAGCTCATGCGTCTACCCGATGCCGATGCACTGAAGGCACACGTTGACGGCCTTGGTGAGTACCGTGCGGACTTCGCCATTCATAGCACCAAGGACGATGCCGAGGATGGCCAGGACCAGTAAGGAGACCCGCAGGAGCCTGACCCGCGTGCTCATCCTGCTACGATCCTGCGGGAAGGTTCGCCAGCATTCCCTGGATGACGGTCATCCACTCGGCCTTGCTGCGTGACCCGGCCAGGACCTCACCCACGACCTTGCCGGTGCGGTCGACGAAGAAGGTCGTCGGCACGACGCTGACGTCGCCCAGCATCTCCGTCATGATGGAACGGTCCGGGATGACGTTTGTGTAGGTAACGCCCGTCGAACCCGTCAGCTGGCGCGCCGTTGCCTCGTTTGCAGCGTCCGGTGTGTCAGCGATGACCCCCAGGATGGCAAACTCAGTGGAAGGAAACTCACCGGGAAGTTGTGCCAGGTCGGGCATTTCCCGGATGCAGGGGCCGCAGAAGGTCCCCCAGACGTTGACCATGGTGAGGCGCTGGCTTGCGAAGAAGGTGTTGTCGATGATGTGGCCACCCAGATCGCTTGCGCTGAAGGGTCGGACCACATACCCGGTGCCCAGCGTGCTTGGCCCAGCGGTCGTGCCCGGGTCAGTCGTCGTCCCCGTGGCAGGGGTATTCTTGTGTACGTCCTGCAAAGCCGTGACGACGATGACGGCAACGAGGATGACGACCAAAGCCGCGACCAGGAGCGTTAGTTTGCTGGTTCCGTTCTTGTGCATGCGAGTCCTGCTCATCGCTCACCTCACTGGGATGTCGCGACCATGATACCGCACTCTTGCTCTCTGCGCAACAGGAGAAGTCAATACAACATCTTGACAATGTTGAACGAACACGCAGCGTAGCATCGCCGAACCGATGTTGCAGTCAGGCGTTACGTTCGTGTTTGAGCAGCAACGCGAGCACGGCCTCGTACGTTCCCAGAGTCGCCCTGTCATAGCAGAAGCACGTCACGTGCTCAGGAACCGCATGCTCTTCCAGCCACGTGAGGATGGTGCGTAGAGCGACTCGTGTCGCCTGTTCGAGTGGGTACCCATACACGCCGGTGCTGATTGCCGGAAAGGCGACCGTCCTCAGCACGTGCTGCTCAGCGAGCTCAAGACAGGACCGGTACGCATTATCCAGCAGTGCTTCCTCGCCGTGCGTACCCCCGTGCCACACCGGGCCGACGGTATGGATGACATGACGTGCTGGCAGACGGTATCCGCCGGTCAGCTTCGCCTGTCCGGTTGCACATCCATGCAGAGTCCAGCACTCGTTCTGCAGTTCCGGTCCCGCCGCCGCGTGGATGGCGCCGTCGACCCCGCCTCCGCCCATCAGCGACTCGTTTGCAGCGTTCACGATTGCGTCACCCATGAATCGTGTGATGTCCCCGAATTCAAGGGTGATTCTGCCGAGTTCTCCATTCCTGTGCATGTGCATGCAACGTTAACCTCCCTTCCTTGTCTGCCCTCCGTCTGCCCTTCATCATACGCCGCTCCTTCGGACAGGCAACGGCTCGTTCGGGTCAACTGTTGTTTGTCCTGTGAGTCGTGACTTCCGTGTCTGCAGCGGCATCTCCAGGAGGACACTGCCGGCAGTGAGGAAGGAGATGACGTCTGTGTGCGAGACACGGCCTTGAACCGCATACGTAGCAGAGGTAACATACTATGAAGCTGTTCCGGGGAGGTGGCGGGTGGTGGCTAGGCGCTGGTTGCTGGTGGTCCTGTGTGGGGTGATCGTGCTCACCCTCGCCACAAAGCTCGTGTTCCGCGAGCTTGACTTCGGGACATCTCTCCCGAGCGGATTCCCCGAGGACGTCCCGATCGTCCCCGGCACGATCACGTCCTGCAGGACGGCCCGAAGCGACGACCTGGTGCGCGTCGTCGAGGTCCGTATCCAGTCCGGCCTTCCCTTCCTGGACGTCGTGCAGTTCTACCGTGACGCGTTCGCCTCAGGTGCCAGCGAGCACTGGAACGTCCCCGAGTTTCCCCTTGCTGGCCCCGACGCCACGGAGACGTCCAGCAACGCTCTCTTCGGCAGGAACACGGTCGTCGTGATGATCAGCGCCATGGGGGCGACCACCAGCGTGCTGGTCCAGGTCCGGGGAACGTCCATCTTTACCTTGCCGCGCTAGCGGCGTCATCTATACCTGATCCTGGAAGCACCGATTGGGCCGACAAGCCGCACGGCGGCAAAGGAGAGCACCATGGGACTGATCGCGAAGAACGAGGTTGAAGAGAAGGATATCATCTCTGCCGGGACACATGTCGCACGCTGTTGCGGCATCGTCGACCTTGGAACGCAGTACTCGGAGAAGTTCGGCAGGTGGGCGAACAAGATCATGTTCCAGTTCGAGCTACCGGCAGACCTGACGGATGACGGGCGCCCGTCCGTCATCTCCAAGAAGTACACCCTGAGCCTCAACGACAAGGCCAGCCTGAGGAAGGACCTGGAGTCATGGCTTGGCCGTCCGGTCACCGCCAGGGAAGAGCATGACAGATTCGCCCTGGGCTCGATGCTGGGCGCTGCCTGTCTCCTCTCCATTCTCCATGGCGAGAACGCCGAGAAGGCACATGCATACGTCGCAGGCGTCATGAGCGTCCCCGCAGGGATGGTCGTCCCCGACGCTGTCAACCCGGTGATCCTGTACGATATCGATAACGGCGAGGACGCTGTATATGCCAAGCTGCCCGACTGGGTCAAGAACCTGATCCAGCAGAGCAGGGAATTCAAGGGAGACGACAAGCTAGGCGAGACGTCAGCATAGATGAAAACGCGATTCAGGGGAGCGGGGTGAGATGCATACGGGAAAATTCGTAACGGCGATCAACTGTATGGACGGGAGAGTCCAGGAGCCTGTCATCGCGTGGATGAAAAACGAGTACGCGGCACAATTCGTGGACCTCGTCACTGAGGCCGGCCCAAACAGGGTGCTCTCGGCCAACACTGACCAGCATGCTGTCGAGTCGATCAAGAGCAGGATTGATATATTGGTCAGGAAACAAGGTTCGAACGTCATTGCGATTGTCGGTCACTACGACTGCGCAGGCAACCCCAACGGCGAAGAGGTCCAGCTGGACGATACGTTTGCAGCGAGGGAGCTTGTGAAATCCTGGTATCCGGAATGCACGGTTCTGGGCTTGTGGGTGGACGATCACTGGAGCGTCACCCGAGTCGACTGACACCCGCAGGGTCAAGCGTTACCATTGGCAGAGTGGTAACATTCCGGCGCGGCCGCCATGGCATCTTCGCCAGCCTTCACCGAGCAGGCGAACTCACCATTTGTTGCCTTCTTTACCAGCTGACCCCAAAGGCTAGCCGACAATCAGGTCCTCAAGAGTCCGCTTCGGGACATGATGGGTCTCTTCGGCGTCTCTCCAGTACTTGATGTCTCCGGTCGGAGAGACAGGGTCGATGACCACCTTCTCCTTTGGCTTGCCAAGCGCCAGAACGAACACGATTTCGTACTGGTCGGGGATGCTCAGTGCCTGTTTGAGGCTGGGCTTGTTGACCGAGGCGATGATGCAACCGCCAAGACCCTTCTCTACTGCTCCAAGGAGAATGCTCTGGGAACAGATGCCGGCGTCCCAGTTGAAATTCGCAGAGAGCTCCTTGTCTGCCAGCATGACGACATACGCCGAAGGACGCTCGCCCTCGGAGGGTCCGTTCCAATCCTTGAGGTAGGCGGCCCACGCAAGCGTCGGGAATATCGCTGCATTCTTTTCCTTCGTGCACGACAGCATGTACCGCAGAGGTTGTTTGTTCGCGGCAGAAGCGGACAGTCGTGCAAGGTCGACAAGTTCTCTCAGTGTCTGGCAGTCCACGTGAACATCTTCGTAGAACCTGCGGTAGCTCCTGTTCTTCAAAACCAGATCCTTCATCATGGAAGCCTCCTGTTCATCATCTGTTCTTGGTTTCAAGTCAGTTTCAGCCTGCTTGTTTTATACGTCCTGAGCAGTTTCATTGTACACGTTTCTGTGGAACGACGCCATGCATGGGGCGGTGGCCATGAGCGCCGATTCGCCATTCCCGCGGATGCGGGAATCCATCCTTGGTTCAACTAATGGGTTCCCGCCTTCGCAGGAACGACGTATCGTGTTCCAACTGTGAAGTCTTCCTGTTGTTTCGTCCACGATCCAGCATACACTCTCATTTCGTTGACTGACAAGTCAATCAAAGGGGGTCTTGCTGATGGCACCTCGCAGTGAAGAATCAAACACACAGATCAAGGATGACAGGCAGAAGCAGATCCTCTCTTCTGCCCTGAAGGTCTTCATACACAAGGGCTTCGCGGCCGCAAAAATGAGCGACATTGCGACGGAAGCGGGAATAAGCTATGGGCTCATGTACCACTACTTCCAATCGAAGGATGAGATCTACGCCGAACTGGTCAGGGATGCGGTCGATTCCTCGAGACACGTGATTGAGCAACTGAAAGCAGACGACTTGGAGCCGATCGATAAGATGCGAGCCTTGGTCGCGCAAATCTTCAAGAGCGTTGGGCAACAGCAATCGGCAGGATACTACTTTGTCCTCATGATGGAGGCCATGACGAGCGGCGCGTATCCCATTCAGGCAATCGAGCATCCGCATGGTCCAGGGAGACCGTTTGACATGCTGGTTCACGTGATCGAACAGGGACAGCACAAGGGCCAGATAGCGCAGGGAAATCCTGCAGAGCTTGTTCAGACGTTCTTTTCAGCAATCCTCGGTCTCGCCTCACTGAAAGTCTCCGGAACCATAGAAACAATGCCTGACCCCGAAATACTCATGCGAATCTTCCAGCCTGCATCACAGACGACAACCTGACATTGAGGTGGTACCGTGCGTAATCTGTTGAAAATATACCGGAGTCTGAAGCAGTTCACGATTCTGATCATTGTCGGTGTGGCACTCATGTACCTGTCGGTCAGGGCCAACCTTGAGCTGCCCACGTTGATGTCAAATATAGTCGACAAAGGCATCATTTCCGGCGATACCGGCTACATCTGGAAGGAAGGGGGCATCATGCTGCTGATTTCAGCAGCGGGCGGGATCTGTGCGGTACTGGCAAGCCTGATGGCTTCCCGGTCAGCCCTGGGCCTGGGCAAGGTCCTGCGTGCCAAGATCTTCACGCACGTTGAGAACTTCTCCCTTCACGAATTTGACAAGTTCGGTGCGTCGACGTTGCTCACGAGGACGACAAACGACGTCGTCCAGATCCAGACCAGTACCGTCCTATTCCTGACTATGATTGCAAACGCACTCTTCACCAGTGTTGGCGCCGCATTCCTTGCCTATGCCGCAGACCCGCAGCTGACGCGGATCCTGTATGTCGCTCTGCCGATCATCGCCGTGGTGATCGTGGTCGTGATGAGGCTGGTCATACCGCTCTTCGGCATAGTTCAGACCGAGATCGACAAGATCACGAAGGTTGTTCGTGAGAACCTGACTGGTATCCGCGTCATCCGTGCGTTCAATCGGATCGACCATGAGAAGGCCCGTTTTGACCAGGCCAACGCTGATGTCACCAATACGTACATCAGCGTGAACCGCATCATGGCGGGACTGATGCCGCTCATGATGCTCGTGATGAACGGCGTCACGATCGCGATCATCTGGTTCGGCAGCGAGCGCATCGCCACCGGGAATCTGACGCTGGGCCCGATGCTTGCCTTCATGCAGTACGCCCTTCAGATCCTGATAGCGATCCTCATGCTGACAATGCTGTTCATCCAGTTGCCACGCAGTGTGGCGGCAAGCGACCGAATCATGGCGGTGCTCGAGACGCGCCCCGAGATAACGGACACGGCTGAGGCACGACAGATCGATACAGAACGGGGTCATGTAGCGTTCCAGGACGTCACCTTCAGCTATGACGGAGGCGAAGAGCCCGCCCTGTGCAACATCAGCTTCGACACAAAGCCCGGCGAGACGACAGCCATCATTGGCAGCACCGGCAGTGGAAAGACCACGCTGGTCAGCCTCATCCCCCGGTTCTACGACGTTGGCAGTGGAAAGGTCCTGGTTGACGGCGTGGATGTACGAGAGCTTTTGCAGGAGGATCTGAGACACAGGATCGGCTTCGTGCCCCAGAAGGCCGTCCTCTTCACCGGCACCGTTGCCGACAACATCCGCTACGGCAAGGAGGGCGCCACGGACATGGAAGTGGCACACGCCGCCGATGTGGCACAGGCGGCCGAGTTCATCACCACAATGCCGGACGGGTACGCGACGATGCTCTCCGAAGGCGGACTGAACCTTTCCGGAGGACAGAAGCAGCGGCTTGCCATGGCTCGCGCTCTTGTCCGAAGACCGGAAATCTACATCTTTGACGACAGTTTTTCGGCGCTCGACTTCAAGACGGACGCCAACCTCAGGGCAGCACTCAAGAAGGAGACGCTCGATGCAACAGTCATCATCGTCGCCCAGCGAGTGGGCAGCATCATGAATGCTGACCGCATCATTGTGCTGGATGAAGGCAAGGTCGCCGGTATCGGCACGCACAAGGAGCTGATGAAGACCTGTGAGGTCTACCGCGAGATCGTCTACTCGCAGCTCTCCGAGGAGGAACTGGCATGAGCGATGATACGAGAAAAGAGCGACCGATAGCTACCGGTGGACCTGGGCCCATGGGTGGAGGCCCCCGCGGTCTGCGTGGGGTGGTAGAGAAGCCCAAGGACTTCCGGGGCACGACCAGACGTCTTATGGAATATCTCAAACCGCAAACCGCCAAACTGATGATCGTCTTTGCGCTTGCCATCGCGAGCACTGCGTTTGCCGTGTATGGCCCCAAGATCAGTGGAAATGCCGTGAACCAGCTCATGAACGGGTTTGTTGCAAAGAGCATGGTGAGCGGGATCTCCAAGGCCCAGGAGCAGGGCGTCCCTCAGATCCAGAAGGCCCTGCAGGGGATGCAGACCGCTCAGGACGCAGCGGTGACGCAGGCTCAGGCAGCGGTCAAGAAGCAGTTTGACACTACGCTGGCGACCCAGAAGCAGCAGGCATACGCGCAAGCCGAGGCACAGGCAACAAAGATCATTACGGCCAATCCTCCCAAGGAGCTGGTCGCGGCTGAACAGCAGGTGCAGGCAGAAGTCAAGAAGCAGTTTGATGCCAAGTTGGCGGCGCAGAAGCAGCAAGCATACGCGCAAGCCGAGGCGCAGGCTACCGAGACGATAGCGAAGAATCCACCGGCGGAGCTGATTGCAGCTGAACAGCAGGCGGAGGCAGCAGCTGAGGCAGCGGCCAAACAGGCGGTCGATCAGCAGTTTGCAGCCATGGCCCCGGGCGTCCCGTTGGAGAACGTCCCAGGGTATACAGCGGCACTCGACGCTGCCCAGAAACAAGCCGTAGCACAGGTGCAAGCTGCCGCGATGACTCAGGCGATTGCCCAGGCGAAAGCCGCGGTGGATGCCACGTTTGTGAAACAGCAGCCCGCGATGGCGAAGGCACTTGCCGATGCCCAGGCAAAGGCTGCAGATGCAGCAACAAGTGCGGTGCAGAAGGGCTTCCTCGATACTGCCAAGTTGACGCCGGCGCAGCTCACAGCCATGCGCGAGTTCGTAGCGCTACCCGTCGTGAGCAGCATCACGGACAACAACAAGAAGGCCGACACCGTCCTGACCATTATCAATCTCGGCAAGACACTACCGATGACCGGTCAGCAGCAGACGATCAACGT
>JAPLGH010000130.1 GCA_026390285.1 Caldisericota bacterium | reverse complement strand
CAGATGCATTTCCTCAAGAGCCACTCTCAGAGCCTCAGTCGCCATCTGCCACCCTTCGTCCGTTCCGACAGAGTGTTCAGGGCGGGTGCTCAGGTAGATGTTGTACTTCGTGAACCCGAACGTCTCGATCATGTGACGGGTGAAGTCCAGCACTCCCTTGACCTCATCATTCAGCTGGTCCGGACGGACGAACAGGTGAGCGTCATCCTGTGTGAACCCACGCACGCGCAGAAGACCATGAAGGACGCCCGACTTCTCGTAGCGATACACAGTCCCCAGTTCAGCCCACCGAAGTGGAAGATCTCGATAGCTGCGGACCTGCGACTTGTAGATGAGGATATGGAAGGGACAGTTCATCGGCTTGAGCATGTACTGGTCTTCGTCGACTTGAAGGGGTGAGTACATGTTCTGCTGGTAGAAGCCCCAGTGGCCAGAGGTTTTCCAGAGTTCGAGATTCGCTATGTGAGGCGTGTAGACGAATTCATATCCACGCCTGATGTGTTCGGCACGCCAGAAATCCTCGATCTCCTTGCGGACAATGGCTCCCTTGGGGTGCCAGAACACCAGACCTGGGCCAGCCTGCTCCTGAATGCTGAAGAGGTCCAGTTGCTGTCCCAGCTTGCGATGGTCGCGCTTGGCGGCCTCTTCCCGGGCCGTGACAAAACCGACCAGTTCTTCCTTTGACGGGAAAGCCGTGCCATAGATGCGCTGAAGCATCTTGTTCTTCTCGTCCCCTCGCCAATACGCACCTGCGATCGACAGGAGCTTGAAGTGCTTGAGGTAGCTGGTGGAAGGAATGTGCGGTCCACGGCAAAGGTCAGTGAACGAACCTTGCGTGTAGAGTGAGACAGTCGTGGCAGGGATCTCCGACAGGATCTCGACCTTGTACTGGTCACCGCGTTCCTTGAAGAATTCGATGGCCTCGGCTATTGGCTTGTCCTGCCTCGAGAAGTGCTCGCTCCGCTCAGTGATCTCGCGCATCTTCTGTTCGATCACGCCCAGATCATCAGGTGACAGCGTCTTCGACATGTCGATGTCATAGTAGAAGCCACTATCGATAGACGGCCCGATGGCAAGCTTGGCGTCCGGGTACAGCTCCTTGACCGCCTCGGCCATGATGTGGGACGTACTGTGCCGAAGGACTTCGAGCCCCTCGCTGGTAGTGGTGCTCACAAGCTGGATGTCGTCAGCTGTGGATGGAATCGTCGTCAGGTCTACGAGCAGGCCGCCAATCCTGGCGGCAACGATAGATCGCTTCTGCTGGGGAAAGAGCTTCTGAACAGCCATGAGGATGGACTCGCCATCAGTGAAGGAGTATTGAGAAGATGCATCGTCGAAGACAATTCTGATATCCATGTCCGCTCCCTGGAAACGCAGATGGTGGGCGATAGAGGAATCGGACCTCTGACCTCCTCGGTGTCAGCGAGGCGTTCTACCTCTGAACTAACCGCCCACAAAACCGGACTTGCTGAAGTATACACAGAACACGCTCGGCTGCAAGTCCTCTGAATCCGGCCTACGTACGACCATCCAGGAGACTTTCAACTCACGGAGTCACCTGTCGAGAGGATCAGAGTAGCCACCTTGCTGCCATAGCATATGAGTATACTGTTGGTTGTATGCAAACGTCAAGTGAGGAGGCATGAAGATGGCATTCAAAGCGCAGAAGCACGTTCGACAGGTCGTGGATACCCTCGAGAAGGCTCATCCCGGCAGAGGCACTGCCCTGGAGTTCAAGGACCCATGGCAGCTGCTTACGGCAACAATACTCAGCGCCCAGTGCACAGACGTCATGATCAACAAGGTTACGCCACGCCTGTTTGCCACGTATCCCGATCCATGTGCTCTGGGTCACGCCGATATTCTTGCTGTCGAAGCGATCGTCAAACCGACCGGCTTCTTCCACAATAAGGCGAAGGCGATCATTGCCGAGTCGCTCGAGCTTTGTGAGAAATGGGGAGGTAGGGTGACTCCCGAGATGGTTTTCCTCACGAGACTTCCCGGCGTCGGGCGCAAGACCGCCAACGTTGTCCTCGCACATGCATTCGGCCAACAGACAGTTGTCGTCGATACCCATGTGAAGCGCCTTGCCTACCGCATCGGACTCAGTGAGAGCCTTGTTCCGGAAAAGGTGGAGCAGGATATCATGGGTATCGTTTCCAAGAGCCACTGGAATTCACTCTGTGACGCGCTCATTGCCCACGGCCGGTCCATATGCGACGCCCGGAGGCCGAACTGTTCTGCGTGCCCCATTAGCCAGTTGTGTCCGAGGAATGGGGTACAGGAGGCGAAACCTGCGCGCTGACACGAGGGAGTTCTGTCCCTGACGTAAGGCCTCGCTCGTAGCGAAACAAGTACTCGCCAAACAGTCTGCAATGAGGCCCAAGGACAGCTGACGCACATTGCCCGACACCGTGAATGTCCGTTGAGCCCATCCCGAGCAGGTGCCTGAGACCCCTGTCAACCCAGACATCAATAGGGAATGCATCGTCTTGTCCATAGGCAAACAGGTCAATACACGCAGCCACTTTTGGACCGATCCCCGCAAATCTCCGGAAGTAGCTCTGCCGCTCCTTCGAGCTCGTCGCGGCCAGGCTCTGCAGGGCTGGCTTATTGGGAAGCCCTGCGATCAGGTCTGTGAACCATTGAGCACGGTATCCGAGATGCCAGCCTGCTACGGCGGACGAATTCAGCGAGCGCAATTCCTCAAGGGACGGGAAGAGGTACAGGTCGCTGCCCGCTACAGTGCGACGATTTGACGGAAACTGCTGTTGAGGCGCCTGCCGACGAGACTCACGGTGGACTGGACGGAGAACAGGTAGCCCACGACAGTCTCCAGGATGGGTTACCTGAGAAGATGAGTGCCCCGAGAGTAGAGAAACACACTGTGCAAGAGGTCCGCACGCTGAGAGTATCGTCGACAGAGAAAGACTTCCGATTCGTCTGCCGGGTCTCCGCTATCATGCGCCAAGTCCAGGAACTCGATGATCGGCTCGAAGCCGCCCTGTTCAGCAGTGAAGTCAATGCAGAGCGTCTGCTTCCCGTCTTCGAGTCGCATAGCCAGATCTCCGCAAACGCCTTCAAAGGCGTCACCGACATGTCGGAACCGAAACGTTTGTCCGCAACTCAGCGTTGCGTCGAGAGCATAGGGGCCGTGGTGACGCACGATCACATGCATCATACCTGGAAGAGCCACGCCCGGCGACATGCAAGAGGCCACGGTCCCGGCATTTTCTCCGGTGGGGGTCCGTGGCCTGGTTGTGCCGAGGTTGCTCTTGCTCAGTGCTGCTCCCAGCTGCCAAAGGGGGGTGTGAATACGCCGCGTTCGGTGACGATCCCGGACAACAATTCGTTGGGCGTCACATCAAACGATGGGTTGTAGGCGTGAGCGCCCAGGGCGGCAATACGCTTGCCCGCAAACGACAATACCTCGTCCTCGTCACGCTGTTCCACGGGGATTTCGACGCCCGAGGCAATCGAAAAATCAAACGAGCTGAACGGTGCCGCTGCATAGAATGGGAGGCCGTGATACTTGGCAAGGACAGCCAGCTGGTAGGTCCCGATCTTGTTGGCAAAATCCCCGTTCGAGGCGACACGATCTGCGCCCACAATGACCTTCGTGACCATCCCGTGCGACATCATGAAGCCAGCCATCCCGTCGGTAATGAGATGAAAGGGGATACCTGCCTTCACAAGTTCCAGTGCAGTCAAGCGCGCTCCCTGAAGATACGGCCGCGTTTCGAGGGCAATGACCTGGATCTTCTTGCCCTGCTTGAATGCCTCGTTGATGGAACCGAATGCCGTACCATATCGATAGGTCGCAAGAGCTCCAGTATTGCAGATGGTCAGGATACTGTCTCCGTCCTCGAACAGTTCGGCGCCATATCTCGACAAGGCCAGATTCTGATCCTCGTCATCCCGGGCCAGCTTCCCTGCGAACGCAGCAAGCTCATCGGCAGTCGACCTTGGGTCCCTGCCGAGACTCGGCGCTCCCTCGGCAAGGCACCGATCGACAGCCCACGACAGGTTCACGGCGGTGGGTCGGGCGCTCTTGAGAAAGGCGCCGGCGTCGAGCACAAACTGCGCAGGCTGCCGACCCGTCAGCGCCTCCCGGGCAGCCAGGGCCATACCATAGGCGGCGGCGACACCGATTGCCGGAGCCCCGCGAGTGTTCATGTTCTTGATGACGCGATAGACGTCTCTGTAGGAAGTACACTCGAGCCACTCCGTCTCGAAAGGAAGCCTGAGCTGGTCGAGTACACGCAAACTGGAGCCTGTCCACAACAGGCTCCGGAGCTCTTCGCTCATCTGACAAACCGTCGAATCAGGCTGTGGCCTTCAGCTTCTTGAGACACTTGCCGCACACGCGAATCCTCTGAACCCTGCCGTTCATCTC
>JAPLGH010000175.1 GCA_026390285.1 Caldisericota bacterium | reverse complement strand
TTGTCCTCCTTCGCTGCTCTGCCGCGACTGTACACCCGGACTGGCCACCTGACCCGCGGCAAACGCGATCGCGCGCCGCATATATGCCTCGTCAAACCCGTTTATGACGGCCGGCGTCTCAAACACCCGGTGCGGGATCGTCAACTTGTGGAAGTCAAAGCCGTTGGCTAGCTTGAATGCGAACTTTGCCCGATAGATATCGTCTGCGGTTGCTGCCAGCTGTTCGGCGGTCAGGTTGTATCCCGCGGCGGCAAGCGCCCGCAGTGTCAACTCCGGTGTATAGATACCCCGGGCAAAGAAACATACGGTCAGAGAACTGAGCACCTGGCGCCAGCGCTCCTCGTCCATGAGCTTCTGAGCAAGCTGCTCGGCTGGAATGGACCCCTTGGTCAGTTCCTTCTGGTCGATGGCATAACCGGCATTGTCCAGATGGCTGTGACGCGCTCCCAGCATGAATCCCAGATAGCCGGCCGGGCCCGTATGGTACCCGGGCATCTCGTTGCCACCAAACGCCATGGCAAAATCTGTTCCGCCATAGCGGGCCGCTGCTGCGTCCACATCACGGCCCAGGGTCCTCCAGAACTCGTTGGACCGGCTCGTGATAGCCTCGACACCTGCAACATACCCATCAGCCTTGCGAAACTCGAGCTTCAGGCCGCCCGTGTCCTGTTCGGTGATCAATCCCTTTTCCATCGCTTCGGTCGCCCAGGCCAGGCACACGCCGGAGCTCATGGCGTCCAGTCCCAGGACTTCCACCTTGTCCATGAGGCTCAGCACCTGCTCAGGATTTCTGATGCCAAGCATCGAGCCGAGCGCATAGATGGGCTCATAGTCATACGAGATCATCGTCGTCTTGTAGTAGTACGCCTCATCCTGATAGGGTTCGCGCAGCGCAGCGAGGTGGATACAAGCGACGGGGCAATGCGAGCAGGCCAGGCGACGGCCGAGGTAGTGCTCAGCGTAGTGCTCCCCCGAGATGGCTTCAGCAGAATCGAAACGTCCCGCCTGCAGGTTACGTGTCGGGAGCCCGCCGAGCGCAGACAGGGGCTGGATGTTCTCCGCTGTTCCCAGATCGTGGTACTTCTTCATGACAGCGCTGCTGACCGCCGCGGTGTTGATCTCGTCGTAGAGTGCCCGGTACGCGACCTTGTCCGCGACTTCAAGCGTCCGATTGCCCGATACCACGACGGCCTTGAGCTTCTTGCTGCCAAAGACCGCCCCCATGCCGAGCCGCCCGAAATGCCTGTAGGTCTCCGTGCTGACGTCGGCGTAGGTCACCAGGTTCTCACCTGCGCGACCGATGCGCATGATGCTGCGCAGACCCGATGAGCACTCGTTCTGTCGTATGATGCGGCCGGCGGTCACGCTGGAACTCATGCCCCACAGTGTCGTGGCATCGTGGAAGGTTGCCTTGCCTCCCTCGATGCTGAGGTACCCCGGATTGATGTTGGCGCCGGTGATGACGACTGCGCCGAGCCCCGACATGCGGATGGCGACTGCACTGCGGCCCCCCCGCGTGCGATTCGCCCAGGTTACCCGTGTGTGGCGACTTGAACATCGCCACGGTCTTGGATCCAAGAGGGAAGAGCCCGTCCAGAGGTCCGGTCGCAAGTACGACAGGCGCCTCGGGGGCCAGCGGATCCATGCCCGTCGGGCAGTTCTCGGTCAGGAGCTGGATAGCAACTCCCGCCCCTCCGAAATACTTCCCAAACAGATCCTCGCGACGCTCCACCCATGAGCGCTTCTTTCCCAAGTCGACGTACAGGACGTTGGCAAGCGGATCACTTGACAGCATCGGGAACCTCCTCGCGGCGTTCTTCGAGCGCGAGCACGCCATGCGGGCAGTACTTGGCGCAGTAGCCACAGTGCACGCAGATGATCGGCTTCTCCGCTTCCTCGTCCCAGAAGATGGCGCTGACGATACACGCTTGCCGGCACAGGCCACAGCCGGTGCACTTGGAGGGGTTCAGAAAGACGCCCCCGCCCTTGCGCAGGACCAGTGCGTCTTCCGGGCAGACCTTCGCGCACGGCGGGTCCTGGCATGCTCGACAAACGACCACCGATAGACCACGCTCCATGCCACCCACGGACTTGACGTGGATTGCCGTCTTGCCCATTCCGGCGTAACCCAGCCGGCGAGTGCACGCAAACATGCATATCTGGCAGCCCGTACAGCGTTCCGCGTCAACGACGGATAGTCTCATGGCTTCTTCTCCTTGCACTGCTGCGTCCCTGGCACCTACATCCACCTGTTCATTGATAGTATACGTCTGCTGTGGCTATTGCACGCATGCAAATCGACTTGCCTGGCATGAACGTGAGTCGCTTCGCCAACTCCAGAATTGCAGAACCAATCGCTTTCATGCCAGAGGCTCCTCCCCAAGACCAGAATGGCGATTGAACATCAAGCCAGGAAAAGTGAACGCCCGTTTCCTGCAAGTCTATTGTTGCGTGGTTCGCCTAATGTCTGGTTTGAGTATACTTTCCTTACAATACGGGGAGGCTGGAATGGAGCAGTTTCACGAGACAATGAGTGGAGCGACGGTTACGCGCATGCCGGTTGGCCCCTTGCTGACCAATTGCTACCTGGTGCAATCAGGGACCGAGCTCATGCTGGTGGACCCGGGCATGGTCTGGAACCGCGAGCTTGAGGAGGTGGCTACCGTCATCGAGAGCGCCAACGCTCGCCTCCGGTGGATCGTCTGTACCCACGGGCATTTCGATCACGTCTCCGGCGTCGACACGGCGATGAACCGTTTCCCTGACGCCACGCTGCTGATGGACCCACAGGAAGCTGAACTCGCCAGAGATCCGATGGCGAACTACGCCACACAGATGGGGTCCACATTTGCCATGCACGCTGACCCATGTCCACTGATTGCAGGACAGGAGCTACCCCTGGGGCTCATCACCTACCGCATTGCCACCATACAGGGGCATACGCCGGCCAGCAGTGTCCTCATCGCCGGAGACCACGCATTCGTAGGCGACACGCTGTTTGCAGGCAGCGTTGGGCGCACGCCCAGCCAGGAGGGGTTTGAGCAGCTACTTGCAGGGATACGTGTGACCCTCATGACACTCCCTCCAGCGACCCGCATCTTCCCGGGACACGGAGAACCGACCACGATCGGCGCTGAACTGGGCGACAACCCCTGGCTGTAGTCAGTTGCCGAAACGCGCGCGCAAGTCGGCGCGCGTCTGCTCGATGTCACCAGACACACTCCTGAGTGCCAACAGGTAGCAGGGGATCCACAGCACCGATGCCCCCGCTATCAGCACCAGGAAAGCAGTTCCCAGGCTGATCCTCGATGCCACGACGCCAGTCAGCAGTGGTGCGAGCGCCGCACCGGTCGTCTCCACCAAGCTTTGCATGGCGAGCGCAGTACTGCGGACCTCAGGCGGGCTGATGTCGCTGATGGTGGCCACGATGTTAGGAGCTGCGAATCCCGTCAGGAAGGCTCCGGTCATGGCAAGCAGGGCAAACGCGACATGGCCTGTTGCAGGGACCAGGAGAGCGGTGCAGAGCAGAAGCGAACCCGGTATGGTCGCTGCAACCACTAGCAGGCGCCCTCTGGGCATAGCGTGGAACAGCCTGTCGCCCAGCGCCCCACCCAGTGGAAGGCCCATCGCGAGTCCTGTGACGGTGACGATGGCGACCGATAGAGAGGCTTGCCCCGAATAGCCCCGCTCGGTCTCCAGGTACCGGTACATCCAGAACGTCACCACATTGATGGGGATGACCGCGAGAAACCCCTGAGCGTACAGCGCCACCAGGGTCCTTCTCTTCAGCAGTCGCTGTGCGACGGACCAGTGAAACGTCAGTGACGCCTCGGAGACGCCTGCAAGTTCCGGCTCTGTCGCGCCTCGTGGCACGTCCCTCACAAACAGCGCCACCAGCATGGCGACGAGCATGCCCGCAGCTCCGGTCACGACGAAAACCCACCGCCACCCGATGCGAGGCGCCAGAAACGTCGCCAGCGCCGCTCCCACAACGTATCCGACGGGGATCGACACCTTGAGGGCGGCGTACACCTTGCCGCGCACACGAGGCTCGAACGTGTCGGCCAGCAGGCTGTACGCTCCGGGGACACTGGCGTCGTCGATGCCGGTCGCTGCGCGCGATGCGACAAACCAGCCGAATGTGGGAGCAATGGCCGACAGCCATGTCGTCCCTCCCCAGACGGCAGCAGCAACGGTCAGCAGTCGCGCGCGCGAAAAACGGTCGAAGAGGTATCCCCACAGAGGGAACAGCAGGCCGCCAGTGACCAGCGCCCCTGACAGCACCGTACCCATCTGAGCCTCATTGATGTGAAAAGAATCCATGATCGAACTCGTGAGTGGACCGACGATCAGGCGGTCTGCCTGGTGCAGCAGGGTGAAGCAGAGGAGCACTGCCAGTGTAGTCCACTTGCTGGAACGACGGTTCCTCATGCGCACCTCTCAGGGAATGTCCTGTCAACACTGTACATCAGGTCAGATGGCGTGTCCACTATCCCGTGTGCCGGTGCGTCTCAAGACGTGTGTCGCAGTCCATGAAGCATGCAAGCCCCTTCTTGCGAAGGGGCTTGCACCAGGTGACAGAATGCTCTGATGGTTCTCAGGCAGCCGGATAAGTTATAGTCACCTCGCGTTTCACGGGATCCCACCCGACACTGGCGCCGAGCTGCTCGGCGATGAACCGGAAGGGCAGCATCGTACGGCCGGGTGGAAGGATGACCGGCTTGACTTCGGGGTTCTCAGGGTCGATGAGCACATAGAGACCGCCGACACGCGCAGTGTTCCTGCCGATCCAAAGCTCGATGACCTTGCTGCCCCTGGTCAGGGTGACTTTGCGCTCCACTGGGTCCCAGGCGACGTCCGCGCCAAGCGCTTCGGCGATGTAGCGGACAGGGCCCAGCGTCCTGCTTTCCACGATCACGGGTGCAACGTCCATTATCATCGAAATGCCGTTGATCGTGTAGTTCTTCTTGTCGATGATCAGCTTGATGACAACCGTCTGCACGTCAGAAGGCGTCGTAACGGTGAATTCGTTGGACCAGGCTGAGTCGCCGCCGGCGTTGTATGCCTTGACTCTGTAACTGTACGCAGTGGCCGGCGAGACCGTCTCGTCCATCCACTTGATGGCGCCCACCCCCAGTGTCTTGATCTGTATCCAGGCTCCAGTTCCGGTATGGCGCTCGATCCGGAATCCTTCCTCATTGGACGAGTTGTCGTTCCAGTTCACTTCGACTGATCTGGGTGTTCCCGCTACCCCCATCAGGGATGTCGGCGCCGTTGTCCTGCCAGCTCACCGTGCCCGCAGGAAGGTCAAGGGACACCTGGACAGCGGTGACTGCTGCCCCGTCTCTGCGAAAGACCCGGTATGAGGTCTCGTTGTTGGCGTTGTCTGTCCAGGTCAGGCCCACAGCAGTTGAAGACTGGGCTACGGCGGTGAGACCGGTCGGCGCTGCAGGCGCTGCCAGAGCTACCGGCGTCGTAACAGCTGCCTCATTTGACGCGCCAGAGTCCCCGGCTGCGTTGCGCGCCTTGACAGTGTACGTGTAGAGGGAAGATGCGGCCACGGACGTATCCTGCCACGTCGCCGTACCCGCGGGTAGGTCAGGCGACACCTGGTTGAATGAAACGGCTGCGCCGTCCTTGCGGTATACCTGATAGGAGGTTTCGTTGCTTGCGTTGTCTGTCCAGGTCAGGCCCACAGCAGTCGGCGACTGAGCCACGGCGGTGAGACCGGTCGGAGCTGCAGGTGCCGCTAGAGCTGCCGGCGTCGTCACAGACGAAGATTCGGGTGACAGTTCGGATGCATCAGCATCTCTCACTGCCTGGAGTTTGTAGACATAGGTGGTTCCTGGCAGGCAAGTTGTGTCTGCCCACGACGTGACGCTTGAAGCGGTTGCTTTGATGTCGAAAAATGGGCCGGCAGAGGCACTTCTCAGGACGTGCACCTTCGTCGCATTGGCATCAGGAGAACCCCACGTGAGGTTCACTGTGGTCGAGCCCCCCACGGTTGCCATGGGGGCAGACGGGGTGGTGAGAACCCAGACGTCCAGCGCCGGCGTGTCGGGACTGTATCCACCGTCACCCCACGCGGCCATGTCGACCATCCACCTCCCATAGTCGGCATTGGGGATGGTGTAGGACCGCTGGGTGCTCGGGAGCATGGCCGGCATGATCGGTTCCACCACGCTCACGGGTTTGGACCAGACATGGAACTGAGTGCAGTTGCCGGAATGCACCCAGGAGACGGTAATGGTGCGCCCCGAGCTACGGGCGACCTGTGACGTGGGCGCCTCGGGTGGCGTCGTGATGGATCCGGCCGACGACTGGCTCGAAAGGTCCTTGTCTGTGCTCTCAGTCCCT
>JAPLGH010000126.1 GCA_026390285.1 Caldisericota bacterium | reverse complement strand
TGAGAGCGTCTGTACGAGATTGCCAGCACAAGTCCCGTTATCGATAGGACCACGTAGCCTAGACTGAAGAAGAAGTCGACACTGAAAATCGCACTGAATGGAATCATGATGCACCGCCTTTGCCTTTGGATGTCTTCGGGGCTGCCTTCTTTGTAGACGTCCCCGTCTTCCCTGTCTTCGTTGTGGAGTCTGCCAACTGTGTTGTCTTCTTCGTTGGGGTTACAGTCTTTGTTGTCTTCGCTGCCGAGGTCCCCGCCTTCGTCGCGTGACTAGTTGCCCGCCTGCCCGTTCGTGGTCCCTTGTTCAGAAACTCGAACTCTACTCTGCCCTTGTCCCCGAGTTTCAGGTAAGCCGCGAACGGTCTGTTGTACTTTGACACAAAATCTTCGATGAGTCCTGTCTTGCCATTCTCGAGGAGATTACGGGCCATGTCACGGTCGATGGTCTTGCCAGCATAGACGCGCTTCATCTGGAACCGGCAATCCGCGACAGTGCACCGGTAGTGCTCGGTGGTCTCCACCACTGAACCCTGACACACGGGGCAACGACCCAATGGCTCCTCATTGACGACGGGTTCGGTCGCCGCAGAACCGCCACCTGATCCCTCAGCAAACTCCCATTCCAGCTTGTTGTCGGGCTTGAGCAGAAGCCGCGCACTGAATTTGAACCCACGTCTGCTCACGAATCCGTCGAGCATCTCCGTCCTCTTCTCGGTCATGAGCTGTAGAGCCTCTTCGCGAGTGATGGAACGCCGGAGAATCATCTTCGGAATGCTGAACTTGCAGTCCGTCTTCTTGCGTCCATGGTGTTCACAAACGTACGATGCAGGGCGCTCAAGCACGTTGCCACCGCAGATGGGACATACGCCCAGTGGTTCAGCCGACTCGATGCCGATCTGCGTCGGGGTTTCGTACCCCTTGATCTTCTCGATCATCTGCCGGGTGAACCCCTCGATACGCTCGAGGAATTCCACGTTGTCCAGCGAGCCCTTCTCTATCTTGCGAAGACTCATTTCCCAGTCACCGGTAAGGTCTGGAGCCACGAGATCCGACAACTGGATCGCCTCGAGCAGGTCGATGAGATCGACTCCACGCCTGGTGGCGACCAGGCTCCGGGCTTTCCGCTCGACTACGCCGGTTCGGACAAGCTTCTCGATGATGTCCGCGCGCGTAGCCGGAGTCCCCAGGCCACGTTCCTTCATCGCCTCAGCCAATTCCTCGTCGTCGACCAGCTTCCCGGCCGTCTCCATGGCAGCGATAATCGATGCGTCCGTGAACCGTGGCGGAGCCTTGGTCAACTTGTGTTCGCTCTCAACCCTGAACGCCTGGACGCTCAGCTTCTCCTTGAGGTCGGGCAAGTCCTTGCTGTCGGCCTCGCGTGGCGCAACCTCCAGCCAACCTGAGGTCTTCACGACTCTGCCATCACTGCCAAATGTCTCGCCTTCAACCAGGGTCTCAACACGAGTGAGCATCAGAATGGCTTCAGGGTAGAACTGTTCGAGGAACCGGCGCACAACCAGGTCATAGACCACGCTCTCGTCATGGGAGAGACTGCTTCGGTCTACCCTCGTACCCGTAGGAATGATGGCGTAGTGATCGCTGACCTTCTCGTCGTTGAACACGAAGGACCGCATCTTCCAGTCCTCGTGCTGCACATGCTGCACGTACGGGGCGTATTCCCCAATCCCCAGGTCGCCAAGCACAGTGACGACTTCCTTGCGAAGCGCCTTGGGCAGATACTTGCTGTCTGTTCTCGGATATGTGATGGCCCGCTTCGCTTCGTAGAGAGACTGCGCTGCCTTCAGCGTGCGGCTCGCACTCAGGCCGTTCGGACCATTTGCTTCTCGTTGGAGGAGTCCCAGGTCATACAGATACGGTACCTGCATCCGATTCTCTTTCTGGGCAACCGACGCGACCACCCCTTTGTGCCCCGAGCACTTGGCAACAATAGCTTCAGCGGCCGCCTGCTCGGCAAGCCTGCTCTCG
>JAPLGH010000045.1 GCA_026390285.1 Caldisericota bacterium | reverse complement strand
GCTGACCGTCTGGCCGACGACCTGGATACCGTGGACTGGCCCGAGCGCATCAAGATCATGCAGCGCAACTGGATCGGCAAGTCGGTTGGTGCGGAGGTCGTCTTTGACATTGTGTCGGCCGGCGACGGTTCGAAGCATCCGGTACCCGTCTTCACGACTCGTCTGGACACAATCATGGGGGCCACGTTCCTCGTACTGGCACCCGAGCATCCTCTGGTCCATGAGATCGTTGCGAGCGGACAGTACGCCGAGGTCGATGCGTATGTCGCTGCCAGCAAGACCAAGACTGAGATCGACCGCATGTCGACCGACAGGGAGAAGACGGGTGTCTTCACGGGGGCCTACGCGGTCAACCCGTTCTCCGGCGAGAAGGTCCCGGTCTGGATTGCCGACTATGTGCTCATGGGCTATGGCACGGGCGCCATCATGGCGGTGCCTGCTCATGACGGCCGTGACTTTGCGTTTGCCACCAGATACGGCATCGAGATCCGCCAGGTCATAGGGTGGCCAGGCGTTGTATATGAGACGACAGCGTGGAATGATGCATATTCCGAGCACGGCACCCTGGTGTATTCTGGCCGCTTCGATGGCCTGACGACGGAGGCTGCTTTCGCGGCGATGGTCGCAGACGGTGAGGAAAAGGGGTTTGCCAGGGCGCAGACCACCTACCATATGCGTGACTGGCTCATCAGCCGCCAGCGCTACTGGGGTGCTCCGATTCCCATGATCCACTGTCCGACGTGCGGGACGGTCCCCGTTCCTGAGAGTCAACTGCCAGTCGTGCTGCCGGACGTGCAGGGATATGAGCCGATTGGTACGGGTGAGTCTCCGTTGGCCGGCATCAAGGAATGGGTCGAAACGACATGCCCCGTGTGCGGGGGACCAGCCCGGCGCGAGACGGACACCATGGACGGCTTCGCCTGTTCCTCATGGTATGAGCTGCGGTACACCAGTCCTCACAACGACAAGGCGGCCTTTGACAGGGCGACCATCGACTACTGGCTTCCCGTCGACCTGTACGTTGGCGGCGCCGAACACGCGGTCATGCATCTGCTGTATGCCCGCTTCTGGACCAAGGTCATGTACGACGAGGGTCTGGTCGGGTTTACGGAGCCGTTCGCCCGCCTCATGAACCAGGGAATGCTGCTTTCCTACGACGGGCAGAAGATGAGCAAGAGCAAGCATAACGTCATTACTCCAGACGAGGTTGTCGAGCAATACGGTGCCGACACGCTGCGCCTGTATGAGTTATTCATGGCACCGTTTGAGCAGGAGGTTGCCTGGTCGAAAGATGGCATCTCGGGCGCTCACCGCTTTGCAAAGCGCCTGTGGGAACTCGCCCAGCGGACCATTGAGGCATCACGGGGGGGCCTGACGGGCGCCCTGGCCCCGAAGCTTGAGCTACAGATCAACAAGCTGACGAAAAAGATCACCGGAGACATCGAGAAGTTCAAGTTCAACACCGCGGTGGCCGCCTTTATGGAGTACTTCAACTTCCTGTCGGAGACTGTTCGCGGCGACGAGACGGTGCTTTCGACGGTTGAGTGGCAAACGGCGATGCGGCAGCTGCTGGTTGTCCTGGCTCCTTTTGCCCCCCACATCACAGAAGAACTGTGGCAGGAATATGGTTACGAAGGGAGTATTCACAAACAGCTCTGGCCTGCATGGGATGAGAGCAAGCTTGCCGAAAGCGAGGTAGAGGTCGCGGTACAGGTCAACGGCAAGGTGCGGGGCTCGATACTGGTCCCTTCCGACGCGAGCGACGACGAACTGGGAAGCCTGGCGCTTGCCCAGGACTATGTTGTCAAGTACACGGCCGGACACATTGTCAAGCGTGTCGTTGCAATCAAGGGAAAAATCGTTAGTATTGTAGTTCAGTGACTCTCGATCAGGAGGAAGTTGAATGGCGAATCCAAAGAAGAAAATAACCCACAGCAGGAAGGGCAATAGATACAGCAAGGTCAAGATGCGCTTCAGGAACAACCATAGCCCTCTTGTCAATTGCGGGCATTGCAACAAGCCGATCCGTTCACATCATATCTGCCCGTACTGTGGCTACTACGATGGCAAGCTCGTGGTCAAGCAGGAAGAGAAGAAGGAAAAGCCTGCTGCCTAATGTATGAAAGTTGCCGTTGATGCCATGGGGGGCGATTATGCGAAGGAGAAGTCTGCTGCCTAATGTATGAAAGTTGCCGTTGATGCCATGGGGGGCGATTATGCCCCCCATGAGATTATCAAGGGAGCTGTAGAGGCTGCCCGGAAGTTTGGCGTCACTGTCGTCTTCGTGGGCGACGAGACAGCCATCAATCTCGAACTGTCCCAGTATCGTCAGGGTCAGCCATTCCTTTACGAACTGGTCCCGACGACCCAGGTCATCACATTTCACGACCACCCGTCTGAAGTACTGAGGACGCGCAAGGACTCGTCGTTGTACCGGGCTATCCAGCTGGTCGCAGAGGACAAGTGCCAGGCAATCGTTTCCGCCGGCAGCACCGGGGCACAGATGGCAATCTCCCTCTTTGTCCTCGGTCGGATTCGTGGCGTCCTTCGCCCGGGGCTGGCTACTGCTGTTCCGTCCGTGACGGGTGAGCCGTTCTACTTCATTGACGTTGGAGCAGTGGCCGACTGTGTTCCAGAGAACATCCTCCAGTTTGCGCGCATGGGCCAGGTCTACTGCAGTCTTGTTACGGGCAAGGAGACGCCGACGGTTGGTCTTCTCAACATTGGCGAGGAAGCCGAGAAGGGTTCCCGGCAGTTGATCGAGGCGCACAAGCTTCTGGCAGCCAAGGCCGCCGGATTCATCGGCAACGTCGAACCAAAAGATGTTTTTCGGCATGCTGCAGATGTCGTGGTCAGCGACGGGTTTACCGGAAACATTTTCATCAAGACCATGGAGAGCACGGCAGAAACGCTGTTTTCCATGATGAAAACAGCTCTTGGCAGCTCTATCAAGGGCAAGCTCGGCGGTGCGTTGGCTCACGGCAATCTGCGACTCGTCAAGGAGAAACTCGACTACAGCCAGTACGGCGGTGTCCCGCTGCTCGGAGTCAAGGGGATCAGCATCGTCTGTCATGGCAGGTCCGACGCTACGGCCATCTACCACGCCATCCGTGTCGCCAGGAATGTCTGCGACGAAGGGCTTGTCACGAAGCTGGAGGCACTCTGGAAATGACAGACAGCCCACAGCGGAGTCGCAGGACTGCTGTTCATCGGATCGTGGTCCCGAAGGAGGACTTTACCGGCGCCCTCGTGATGGAGCGGACCGAGGAATTCAACAAGACACTCCCGGTACCGTTCAAGAATCTTCGGTATCTGGTCGTCGCTCTCACACACAGTTCGTTCGCGAGCGAGCATCACAGCTACACGTCGAACGAGAAGCTCGAATTTGTGGGCGACGGCGTCGTGAACTTCATCGTTGCCAAGTTGTTGTTTCTGGAGTTTCCGGAAGCCCGGGAGGGCGATCTGTCCAAAATGCGTGCCGCACTGGTCAAAGAGCGGGGCATCTATGAGCGCTCGCTGGACCTGGGGCTTGACAGGTATCTGTTGCTGGGCAAGGGCGAGGACAAGCTTCGTGACGAGCGCAAGCCTGCCATTCTTGCGGACGGCTTTGAGGCTCTTGTGGCCGCCATATATTTCGACAGTGGCATGCACGCGGCCGAGAAGTTTGTAAGCATCGTGTTCCGCAAAGCCATCGCCGACCTGCACAACGGGGCGGTCCTGGACTACAAGACAGCCCTGCAGGAAGAGACACAGCGAAGCGTCCGTCTGCTGCCTGCGTATGACACAGAGGTCGCGCGCGGCGAGGACGGATCGGACGTCTTCACATCCCTGGTGCATGTTGGCAGCGCCCTGTACGGCGAGGGTCGCGGGTCATCCAAGAAGAAGGCCGAAGAAGATGCCGCTCGTGCGGCTCTTGAGGCGTTTATCTCAGAGCACCCCCATCGAGGGGAGTCCGGTCAGTGAGCTTCCTGTCGCGTGTCAAGCAACTCTTTGGCGGGGACAAGCCGGTAGAGGAGGAATCTTCAGTTCAGACTCCTGAGATCGGAGTCGAGTCACAGGAGACTGCGGTGTCAGATGCCGCACAGACCGTATGTCAGCAAGCCGGAAGCACTCGCCGCGAGTTGGCGGATTTCGACGCTCTGGAGGAGCTTCTCATCGACGCCGGCATCGACGTTGACACGACTATGGCTATCCTGCAGGAAGTACGAAAGGGCGGGCTGCGAGGCCGTCCAACGGCAGAACAGGTCATCGAGCGGATCCGGGCCAAGCTGAGTTCCGTATTTGACCTGGACAGCACACTGCACACGACGGGTTCACCCGCAGTTGTCCTGGTAACGGGGGTCAACGGCGCAGGCAAGACCTCTTCGATCGCCAAGCTGGCAAACATGCTCAAGCAGCAGAATCGAACGGTCCTGCTGGTTGCGGCCGATACGTTCCGCGCCGGGGCCGTTGACCAGCTTGTCATTCTTGCTGGCCGTGTCGGCGTCCCGGTGATGCGCTCGGTAGAGGGCCAGGACCCGTCCAGCGTCGTGTTCAACGGCCTCCAGAAAGCTGTCGCAGACAAGGTTGACGTCGTCGTCATCGACACAGCGGGTCGCCTCGAAAACAAGAAGAACCTCACATTTGAGCTGCAGAAAGTTGTGCGGGTCATTGAGACGAAGTTCGGACTGCCGTTGTCAGAAACGTTGCTGGTCATCGACGCGACGACCGGGGAGAATGCTCTCATGCAAGCCCGTGCCTTCAGTGAGTCAATCGCAATCTCAGGGATCATCCTCACCAAGATTGACTCCGGTGCCAAAGGCGGCAGTATCGTGAGCATCGCGCGTGAACTGCGCATCCCGATAAAACTGGTGTGCAATGGTGAAACACTTATGAGCATAAAACCATTTGACAAAGACGACGTTGTGAACATGATATTGTTGTCAGAGTAAGCATCAATAGCAACGAAAACGCGACTGTTCCATCACATCCCGGTAAGGAGTTGAACTATGCAGAGCAAATCGAGGGAGAAGGTGTACATCACCCCCGGTCACGAGAAGAAGATCAAGCGCAAGGAAGAGATCGGCGAGTTGCTTGAGTTCTACTCGGGACTGCTCACGAAGAAGGAGCTCGGAGTTCTGGACCTGTACATCCAGCCCAACTACTCCGGCGCCGAAGTTGCCCGCAACCTGCGGATTTCGCGGCAGGCTGTCCATGATCACATCCGTCGCTCACTTGGACGTATGAGGCGCTGCGAGAGCAAATTGCAGCTTATCGCCAACTACAAGAAGAACGTTGTGATGTTCCGCAAGATCATGGGCAAGCTCGACCAGTGCTGTGAGCAGTCAAACAACACCGAAGGCAAACAGTCCCTCGGTGAGTTGAAGAAGCTGTTCGAGAAGTTGATCAACCGTAACAGTCACGACCTATAGGCCTGCCGAGTGTTCGAATCTGTCAAGAAAGCGCTCGGCGGAGTCTTCGACGGGCTGCGGCGCAAGGGTCTGCTGTCGCAGGGAGACATTGATGCGGCGCTTGCGGAGGTGAAGCTGGGTCTGCTCGGCGCTGACGTTGACTATCGAGTTGTCAAGTCGTTCATCGCGCAGACGCGTGAGGCATGCCTGGACGAGAAGGTCCTCAAGAGTATCACGCCCGGTGACCAGGTGGTCAAGGTTCTCTATGAGCAGTTGACGCAGGCACTTGGAGGACAGGGCGGCAAAGGCATCGCCATCACACACATCCCGTATCGAGTCATGCTTGTGGGCCTTCAGGGGTCTGGCAAGACGACGACGCTGGGCAAGCTGGCTCTTCTCCTCAAGAAGGAAGGTCATTACCCGCTTCTCATTCCTGGAGACTACGGCCGGCCGGCGGCCTACCAGCAATTGCAGAAGCTGGCTGCTGACGCAGGGGTCGAGTTCTACGGCGAACACGACGGGAGCCTGGCGGATCTGATCCGGGGTGCTGACCGCTATGCCCGGGAGAAATCCCTGGATGTTCAGCTGCTGGACACGCAGGGGCGGCACGAGTTCGACACCGAACTGATGAGTGAATTGCAGACGGTTACTGCATTGTACCGTCCTGACGAGACCCTGATCGTACTTGATTCCATGATCGGATCGAAGGCCATTCCCCTTTCTCAGAGCTTCAACAAGGTAGCGCCACTTACCGGGGCGATCTTCACGAAGTTTGATTCGCCAGCGCAGGGTGGTGCGGTGCTGTCCTTCAAAGAGGCCATTGGCAAACCGATCAAGTATGTCGGCGTCGGAGAGCATTTGCAGGACCTCGATTACTTTGTGCCTGAGAGGCATGCGGCGCGCATCGTCGGCTACGGCGATATCGAGGGACTGCTGAAGCGGTACGATAACGCCGAGTCACAGGCGAAGGCAGCAGGCGTCGCCAAGAGAGTCCAAACGGGGAAGTTCGACCTTTACGACCTCCGCGATCAGCTGCTTGAAATAGCTCAAGTTGGTGGTATAAATAAGATGCTTGAGAGTCTCCCCGCCAACATGATTCCGAAGGGGGCTGTTGTTGACGAGGGCGTTTCGAAGAGATTCACGGCTATCATTGACTCCATGACCGACACCGAAAGGCGCAATCCTGTCATCCTGAATGCGTCCCGTAAGCGTCGTGTCGCTCGTGGCGCAGGCGTGGATGTCAGTGACATCAACAGAATGCTCAAGCAGTTTGAGTTGTTCAGTCGCATGGCGAAGATGGCTAGCAACAGGCACGCCGGGGGCTTTGGCTTGCCCGGATTCTGATACTCGCAGGTACGCAACAGGAGGAAACATGGTAAGCATCAAGCTCGCACGGACTGGAACCAAGCATCAGGCTCACTATCGTTTTGTTGTGCTCGACCGTAAGAAACCGACCAATGGTGCGGTCATCGAGACACTCGGCTACTATGATCCCAAGCCCAAGGAGCCGAAGATCGAAGTCAGCGAAGAGCGTGTCGCCTACTGGCTCGGACTTGGCGCACAGCCAACCGATTCTGTGCGCAACCTCCTCAAGCACAACGGTATCTGGCAGAGATTC